>JAKBAV010000066.1 GCA_021826225.1 Pseudomonadota bacterium
TATTGGCGGACCCGACGCGATTCGAACGCGTGACCTTTGCCTTCGGAGGGCAACGCTCTATCCAGCTGAGCTACGGGTCCGTCTGTTTGGCTTGTATCCGCAAAACCCTGGCCGAAGCAACCACTCGCATCTGGCCCCCCTCAAAGACTACAGCTGCTAGCGCGACAGGAACCCCACCAGCCGCTCCGCCTCGGTCACGATCGGCTCGGCGATGGCGGCGGCACGGTGGGCGCCGTCCTTCAGGATCTGGTCGAGTGCGGTGGGGTCGTCGAGATATTGCCTTGTGCGCAGGCTGATCGGCTCGATATGGGCGATGAGCGCCTCGGCCAGCTGTGTCTTGAAGGGGCCGAAGCCGGCGCCGGCGAAATGGTGGAGCACCTGGTGCGGTGTCTGGCCCGTGATCGTGGCGAAAATACCAACCAGGTTGCGTGCTTCCGGGCGGCTGGCAAGGTCGTGCACATGCTCGGGCAAGGGGGCCGGATCGGTCTTGGCTTTGCGGATTTTCTGGTCGATCATGTCGGCCGTATCGGTCATGTTGATCCGGCTCTGGTCCGAGGGGTCGGATTTTGACATTTTTTTGGTCCCGTCGCGCAAGCTCATCACGCGGGCGCTGTCCTTCAGCACCAACGGCTCGATGCGGGGGAAAAACGCCACCCCGAAATCATGGTTGAATTTCTCGGCAATGTCGTTGGCCAGTTCCAGGTGCTGCAACTGGTCATCGCCCACCGGCACTTTCGTGGCGTGGTAGGCGTGGATATCGGCGGCCATCAGGTTCGGGTAGACGAACAGCCCGGTGGAAGCGGCCTCCTGGTCGCGGCCCGCCTTGTCCTTGAACTGCGTCATGCGTTTCAGCCAGCCCATGCGGGCCACGCAGTTGAAAATCCAGGCCAGGCGGGCATGGGCGGAGACGGCGGATTGGTGGAACAATATGCTGCGGGCAGGGTCGATGCCGCAGGCCAGCAGCAGGGCCGCCATCTGGCGCGTCTGCTCGCGCAAGGCGGCGGCCTCCTGGAAGTTGGTGATGGCGTGCAGATCGACCAGGCAGAATATACACTCATCCTCGCTCTCCTGCAGTGCCACCCAGTTGCGCAAGGCGCCGAGATAATTGCCAAGGGTGGCGATGCCGGTCGGCTGGATGCCTGAAAAGATGCGTGCCATGTCTGCCATTATCTCCGTTGACGAAAGCCGGGGTTAGCCGCCGGAGGAGCAACAGACAATGGGCAAGGCCACAGGTCAGGCGGCCGGGCGGCGGCGTTTGAGCAGGCGGTGCAGAAAATCCACGTTAAAGGCCTGAAGAAGCAGGCCGGGGCCGAAATAGAATACGCCGCCGACCAGGGTGAGGAGCAGAAACTCAGGAATGGTCGTCCTGGTCGCGGGGAGCAGGTGGAGCGTGACGCCGAGCGCCATCGCCATGAGGGCGCCGGCAAGCAGAATGCGGGACACGCGGTGCCTGGCCAGGGTGTCGAGCGTGAAATATCCGCGCCGGCGCAGGATGACGAAGAGCAGCAGAGCGTTGAAAGCCGAGGAAACCGAGGTGGCGAGCGCCGGTCCCACGGCTTTCAGCGGGTGCATGAAGAGCAGGTTGAGGCCGAGGTTCAGCGCCACGGCGGCAAGGCCGATTTTGAGCGGCGTCGTGGTATCGCCGCGGGCGTAGAAGCCGGGCATGAAAATTTTGACCAGGGCGAATACCGGCAGGCCGATGGCGAAGGCGGCCAGGGTATGGCCCGTGAGGATCGCGGTATGCTCGGTAAAGGCGCCGTGCACGAACAGCACATCCATCACCTGCTTGCCCGCCAGGGCGAGGCCGATGGCGGCGGGAATTGTCAGCATCAGCACGGTTTCCATGGCGCGGTTGAGCGCGGCCATGGCCTCGCTTTCCTGCCCCAGCGCTATGTTCCTTGTCACCGCGGGCAGCAAAGCGGTACCGGCGGCGGTGGCGATGACGCCGAGCGGCAGCTGGTTCACGCGGTCGGCGTAATACAGAATGGAGACGGAGCCGGCGGGCAGCAGCGTGCCGATGATGATGTCGATGGAGACGTTGAGCTGGGTGACTCCGGCGCCGACCAATGCCGGCAGCATGCGCCGGAAGAGTTTTTTAATCCTGGGGGAAAACCGCAGGCGCGGCAGGGTGAAGCGCATGCCGGCGCGGCGGATCGCCCACACCACCAGTGCAAGCTGGGCCACGCCCGAGGCGCTGACACCCCAGGCCAGCGCGTAGCCGGGGTTGGGCATGTAGCGCGCCAGGCCGAGCATGAATGCGATGGAAAACACGTTGAACAGCAGGGGTGCCGCCGCCGCCACAGCAAACCGGCCCATCGCGTTCAGCACGCCGGAGAACAAGGCGGTGAGGCAGACGAAGAACAGGTATGGAAACATGATCCGCGTCAGCACCACCGCGAGGGCGAATTTGCCATGGTTGCCAGCAAAGCCGGGGGCCAGCACGTACAGCACCCAGGGCATGAAAATCTCGCCCAATATGGTCACGGTCCCGAGCCAGAAGGCCATGACCGCGGTGGCTTCCTCGGCGAACCCCGTGGCGGCTTCGAGCCCATCCTGGTGCAAAATGGTCGAAATGGCGGGCACGAAGGCGGCATTGAACGCACCTTCGCCGAATAGCCGCCGGAACAGGTTGGGCAAACGCAGTGCCACGAAAAACGCGTCCGCCACCGGGCCGGTGCCGAGAATGGCGGCGATGAGAATATCGCGCACGAAGCCGAGGATGCGGCTCGCCATCGTCCAAACCCCGACCGTGAAGGCGCCGCGCATCATGCCGGTGCTGTTACAGGATCGCGCAAGGCGGGGCCAGGGCCGGTGGCGGGCGTTACCGTCAACGCGGCAGAATGAAGCCATAGGCCGGGTACACCGTCCGCCCCAGCGCATGCGCCGGCTCGTACCATACCCGCACCTGCGTCCAGTCATTCTCGGCGGAAACATCCAGCACCGGCTGGCCATGCTCGATGCGGTGCGGCAGCCAGTTGGACTGTGTCACCAGAATTTCGCGCGGGCCTTCCACGGCGGTCACCACAGCGAGATGGCCTACAGACATGCGGCCATGCGGCGCGAATACCAACACCGCCCCGGCAGCCGGGCGGTGGCTGCGCGGATAAACCCCGGCCGCCTCATCCCACCACTGATAGGCATTGCCGCTCAGCGCGATCCCCGACACATCGCGGGCATAGGGCACGCAGGTCAGATGTGTCGCCGTGCCGAAATGCCGGGGCGATTCAAGGCGCGGACCGGCACAGGCGGCCAGCACCAGACACAGGAAAGCAGGGCATAAACCTCTCATCTGGTACCATGTTTAAGTAAACCCGCCGGCGTGCCGCAATCCCCCCGCTTGATCCTGCCCCGGGCTGATACTAGCCTGAGCGGCATGGCCACACTCTCCATGCACTCGCCGGTCGGCGATCTCACGCTTTTCGCCGAGGATGACGCCATCGTCGCGCTCGAATGGGGCTGGGGCAGTCTGCAAGACCCTTCACCGCTGCTGAGCCGCGCCAAGGCCGCGCTGGATGCCTATTTCGATGGCGCCGCGCCTTTGCCCGAGGACCTGAAGCTGGCTCCCCAAGGCTCGCCCTACCGGCAGAAGGTCTGGGCGGCGCTGCGGCAAATTCCCGCCGGGGAAACCCGCTCCTACGCGCAGATCGCGGCTGTGGCCGGCGGCTCGGCGCGCTCGGTCGGCAATGCCAATGCCGCCAACCCCATCCCCATCCTCATTCCCTGCCACCGCGTGCTCGCAATTTCGGGCCTCGGCGGCTATTCCGGCGGCGAAGGGCTCGCGACCAAGCGTATCCTGCTCGAAATCGAGCAGCAGAACAGAGCGAGACTGGTATGACGAAAGCCATCCGCATCCACGCCACCGGCGGCCCGGAGGTGTTGCAATGGGAACAGTTGCCGACGCCCCAGCCAGGCCCCAACGAGGTTCTGATCCATCACGAGGCGGTCGGGCTGAATTATATCGACGTGTATTTCCGCACCGGCCTCTATAAGGCGCCGCTGCCCTGCACCATCGGCATGGAGGGCGCTGGCACCGTGCTGGCCGTGGGCGATGACGTGCATGATTTCATCCCCGGCGAGCGTGTCGCCTATGCCGGCGGGCCGCTTGGCGCCTATGCCACGGAGCGCGTCATCGCCGCCGACCGGCTGGTGAAACTGCCGTCGGACATCGATTTCACAACCGCCGCGGCCATGATGTTGCAGGGCATCACCGCGCATTTTCTGCTGCACCGCACCTTCAAGGTCCAGCGCGGTCAGACGATTCTGCTCCATGCGGCGGCGGGCGGCGTCGGGCTCATCATGTGCCAATGGGCCAGGGCGCTGGGCGTCAATGTCATCGCCGTCGTCTCCACCGCGCAGAAAGCGGCGCTGGCGCGGGACAACGGCGCAACGCATACCATCATCGGCCACGCCACCCTGGCCGCCGAGGTTAAAAAACTCACCGGCGGCGCCATGGTCCCGGTGGTGTATGACAGCGTCGGCAAGGATACCTTCAATGCCAGCCTGGACTGCCTGGCCCCGCTGGGGCTGATGGTGAGCTTCGGCAATGCCTCCGGCGCGGTGCCGCCCATGGATATCGCCAGCCTGGCCACCAAGGGCAGCCTGTTCCTCACCCGCCCCACTTTCGCCACCTACGCCGCCGCGCGGGCCGACCTGGCCGCCAGCGCCGCCGCCTTGTTCGATATCGTCGGCACGGGGCAGGTGAAAATCCAGGTCAACCAGACCTTCCCGCTGCGAGACGCCGCCGCCGCGCATGCGGCGCTGGAAGCCCGGCGGACCACCGGCAGCACCGTCCTGCTGCCTTGAAGCGTTACCTGCCGCGGCGGCTTGTCGTCTTCTGGGGCACGCTCGCGCTTGCCACCCCGTTCAGCATCGCTTTGCTCGACAAGCCCGTGGCGCTGTATTTCGCGCGGCTCCAGGCCTGGCGGCTGCTCTTCGATGCCTGCGCCGCCCCCTCGCTCCTCGCCTTGCCCTTGTCAGGCCTGTATCTGGCCTGGGCGGTGATGCAAAAGCTGCGCGGCCAGTTGCGCGGCGAGACGGCGCTTAATCGGGTGGCGCTTGCCATGAGCCTGGCCACCATGGCCGGCACCGCCGCCAAGGACGAGCTGAAATGGATCATCGGCCGCTCCTGGCCGGCTTTCTGGCTGAAGGACGGCATTTACGGCTTCCACCCTTTTTCCAACAGTTTTTACTACGGCAGCTTTCCCTCCGGGCACACCGCCTATATCTCAGCCCCGCTCGCCGTATTATGGGCGCTGCAGCCCCGGCTGCGGCCGGTTTGCGGCGCCGTCATCGCGCTTGTGATGTTCGGCCTCGTGGCGGGGAATTATCATTACCTCGGCGATGTGCTGGGCGGGCTGATCACCGGTTCGGTCTGCGCCTGGGGCACGCTGATGTTGCTGCGCCGTGACTGAACCCTTGGCCTGGGACCGTAAGTTCTGGCCGCTTTTCACCACCCAGTTTCTCGGCGCGCTGAACGACAACCTGTTCAAGAACGCCCTCGTCCTGCTCGCTTTGTTCCGGCTTTCCGAACATGCCGGGGCGGTGCTGGTCGCCCTTTCCGGCGGGCTCTTCCTGCTGCCCTATGCGCTTGTCTCGGCCACCGCCGGGGAGCTTGCCGATGCGCATGAAAAATCGCGCGCGATAATCTGGGTAAAATTCTGGGAGCTGGGCCTGATGTGCATCGCCCTGGCCGGGTTTCTCTCGGGCTCAATTGCGCTCCTGCTCGCCGTATTGCTCGGGCTCGGGCTGCAAGCGGCGTTTTTCTCGCCCCTGAAATATGGCATCCTGCCGGATTTCTTCGCGCATGAACGCCTGATCGAAGCCAATGGCCTAGTCGAGGCCGGCACTTTCGCCGGGATTATTCTGGGCACGCTGGCGGGCGGCGTGCTGTTCGCGCTGCCCCATGGCGCGCTGCTCGTGCCGCTGGCGGGCATCGGTGTATCCCTCGCCGGCATCGCCGCCGCTCTCGTCATACCCAAAGCCCCGGCCGTAGCACCGGGCTTGCGCGCGGGGTGGAATTTCTTGACGGGCACGCGCGCGCTGCTACGCCAGGCGCGGGGCAACAAGCCGGTATGGTTCGCCTGCCTCGCCATCTCCTGGTTCTGGGCGCTCGGCGCCACCGTGCTCGCGGCCTTCCCCACTTTGGCGCGCAACGTGCTGCATGCCGATGCCGGGGTCGTCACCCTGCTGCTCGGCATTTTCGCGGCCGGAGTCGGGCTGGGCTCGCTGGCCGCCGCGCGCACCGTGCGCGATGCCAGCTTGCTGCGCCTCACCGTGCCGGCCGGGCTCGGCATCAGCCTGTTCACGGCCGGTCTCGCCTGGGCGGCGCTGCATATGGGCACCGCCCCCGATATCTCGCACCTGCTGCGGCATTGGCAGGGCTGGCGCTTCTGCCTGGACCTCGGCTTGCTCGCCATTTGCGGTGGCATGTTTTCAGTACCGTTCTACGTGCTGTTGCAGGAAAAAAGCCCGGTCACGCACCGCGCCCGCATGGTCGGCGCCAATAATGTGGTCAATGCCGTCGCCACGGTGGCGGCCGGCGGCCTGGCGGCCTTGGGCTATGGGCTGGGCATGGGTGCGCCCGCCTTGCTGTTCATCACCGCCGGGCTCAACCTCGCGGTCACGCTCTGGGTCTGGCGGGGCCGCTCAGCCGCGCTCTAACCGCTCCCGCGCCTCGGTCGCCAGCACATCCGCGCGCTCGTTCATCACGTCGCCCGAATGTCCCCGCACCCAGATCCATTCGACCTCATGCGGCTTGGCGGCATCGAGGATGCGGCGCCACAAATCCATGTTCTTCACCGGATCACCGGCAGCATTGCGCCAGTTCTTGCGCACCCAGCCGGCGTGCCAGCGGGTGATGCCGTCCCGCAGATACTGGCTGTCGGTATGCAGCACGACCTTGCACGGCCGGGTGAGCGCGGTGAGCGCTTCGGCGGCGGCGGTCAGCTCCATGCGGTTATTGGTGGTGTCGCCCTCGGCGCCGGAAAGCTCGCGGATGGTGCCCTTGTACTTCAATACGGCCGCCCAGCCACCGGGGCCCGGATTGGGCCGGCAGCCGCCATCGGTCCAAATCTCGACGAGGTTTTCCGCGGGTTCAGATGCCATAGGCGGCGCCCTCCCGCACAGCGAGGTGGAAACGCAGCCGGCGGTAATAATCGAGCGGATCTTTCGGCGTTACCAGCGCGCCTTCCTGGGTGTTCAACCAGTCATACAGCCGGGTGAGCAGGAAGCGCAGCGCCGCCCCTTGCGCCAGCACCGGCAGGGCGGCGATCTCCGCCGCGCTCAACGGGCGATGCGCCGCATAGCCGCGCAGCAGGGCCCGGGATTTCGTCGCATTGAACGAGAAATCCCGCTCGAAGCACCAGGCATTGAGGCACACGGCGACGTCATAGGCATAGAGATCGGTGCAGGCGAAATAGAAATCGATCAGCCCGGAAATCCGGCCATCCAGGAAGAACACGTTATCGGGGAACAGATCGGCATGGATATGCCCCACAGGCAGGTCGCGCGGCCAGGCGGCGGTGATTTGCTCCAGCCACAGGCTCAGTTCGGCGCCCAGCCCCGCCAGCACGGTATCGGCCTGGGGCAGGCATTTTTGCAGCAGCGGGGCCCAGCCTTCCGGCCCCAGCGCGTTTTTGCGGGTGGGCGCGAAACCCTGGCCGGCGAGATGGAGCTGCGCCAGCGCCGCGCCCAGGGGCTCGCAATGCTGCGCCAGCACCCGGCGCGGCCACACCCCGGGCAGGAAGGTGGTGATGGCGGCGATTTTGCCGGCCAGCGGGTTGAGGTTGCGGCCATCGCGCGCGCGCACCGGCAGCGGGCAGGAGAGGCCCTGTGCCGCGAGATGCTCCATGAGGCCGAGAAACCAGGGCAGGTCCTCGGGCGCCACGCGCTTTTCATACAAGGTGAGGATGAAGTCGCCCGTACTGGTCTTCAGCGCGTAATTGCTGTTCTCCACCCCCTCGGCGATGCCGCGAAAGGCCAGCAGGCCGCCGATATCATACTGGAGCAGGAACGCGACCAGCGCCTCATCCGTAACTTCCGTGTAAACTGCCATGCCCGTAGATGACCGGGCGCGAAAATTCTGGCAAGGGAGGCGCCATGAAGATTTTTGCCCCCTTCGCTGTAGCTGCCCCCCTTGCTTTCGCCGCCCTGTTGCCGCTGGCCGCCTGCGGCGGCCCGGGCAAGCCCGCCGCCAGCGCCGCCACCAGCGCGGCACCCAGCCGCGCGGCGCCAGCCTTAAGCTGCCCGCAAGTGGCGATGTTGCAGCAGGCGCAAACCCTCACTTTGTTTCTGCCCGGCCGGGCAGATGTCGCGGCCCGGGTCAGCACGGCGCAGATCACCGGCCTGTCCGGTGCCTGCGTGCTGCAAAAGGGCAAGGGTGCCGTGCTGGTGACGGTGAACACCGCCTTCCTGGCCGATAACGGCCCCGCCAATAACGGCGCTCCGGTCAGCCTGCCCTGGTTCGCCGCCATCACGGATGGCAATACGGTGATCGCCAAGAACAACTACACCGCCACCCTGACCTTCCAGGGCAATGATTCAACCGCCAGCGCCGCCGCCCGGCCGGTCAAAATCGAGCTGCCGGACACGGCGCATACCGCCGATATACAGATCCTCATCGGCTTCCAGGAAACCCCGGCCCAGCTCGCTTATGCCGCCGCGCACCCGCAAGCCGCACCATAATACGGCCTCTCAATTGACCCCCCCAGCCCCCACGCCTATGTGATCGGGCAGCTACCTCCCCTTTTTCCCGCGGAATCCGGACCAAAATGTTATCCAGCCTCGCCCGCGCCGTGTTCGGCACCAGCAATGACCGCGCCCTGAAAGGGTTCAAGCGACGCGTGGCCGCCATTACGGCGCTTGAGCCACGGATGCAGGCACTGGATGACGCCGCGCTGACCGCCAAGACCGTCGAATTCCGCGCCAGGCTGGAACAGGGCGAAACCCTGGATGACCTGCTGGAGGAAGCCTTCGCCGTGGTGCGCGAGGCGAGCTTGCGCGTGCTGGGCATGCGGCATTTCGATGTGCAGCTCATCGGCGGCATGGTGCTGCACCAGGGCCGCATCGCCGAGATGAAGACGGGCGAAGGCAAGACCCTGGTGGCAACCCTCGCCGTCTACCTCAACGCCCTGGCGGGCCGGGGCGTGCATGTCGTCACCGTGAACGAATACCTCGCCCGGCGCGATGCCGAGCAGATGGGCAGGCTCTACGGCTTTCTCGGCATGAGCACCGGCGTCATCATCCCCAATCTGGAGGAGCCGGCGCGGCGCGAGGCCTATGCCGCCGATGTCACCTATGGCACGAATAACGAATTCGGCTTCGATTATCTGCGCGACAACATGAAGTACCGGCTGGAGGACATGGTCCAGCGCCCCTTCAACTTCGCGATCGTCGATGAGGTCGACTCCATCCTCATCGACGAGGCCCGCACGCCGCTGATCATCTCCGGCCCTTCGGACGAGCCCACCGAGCTTTATGCCCAGGTCGATGAAATCGTCGCTGCCTTCCTCGCGCGCGGCCAGGTGAGCGAGGACGGCAAGCATCAATATTACGAGAAGGATGAAAAAGCCCGCTCGGTAACGATGACCGAGGATGGCGCGGAAACCGTAGAGGGCATGCTCCAGAATGCCGGACTGCTCACCGGCGGGCTGTACGACCTCACCAATATCTCGCTCGTGCACCACGTGCAGCAATCCTTACGCGCCCGCACGCTCTATGGCCGCGATGTCGACTATATCGTGCGCGACGGCATGATCGTCATCATCGATGAGTTCACCGGCCGCATGCTCGAAGGCCGGCGCTATTCCGATGGCCTGCATCAGGCGCTGGAAGCCAAGGAGCGGGTCGAGGTCCAGAAGGAAAACCAGACCCTCGCCTCCATTACCTTCCAGAATTACTTCCGGCTCTACCCGAAGCTTTCGGGCATGACCGGCACGGCCATGACCGAGGCCGATGAATTCGAGCAGATCTACAAGCTCCAGGTTGTCGATATCCCGACCAACGTGCCGGTGACACGCGATGACCAGGATGACGAGGTCTACCGCACCGCCGGCGAAAAATACGCGGCGGTGATCGCGCTGATCGCCGAATGCCGCGAGCGCGGCCAGCCCGTGCTGGTCGGCACCACGAGCATCGAGAAGAGCGAAATCCTGTCCGGCCTGCTGAACGCCAAGCGCATCAAGCATAGCGTGCTGAATGCGCGCTTTCACGAGCAGGAGGCGACCATCATCGCCCAGGCCGGCACGCCCGGCGCCATCACCATCGCCACCAACATGGCCGGGCGCGGCACGGATATTAAACTCGGCGGCAATTACGAGATGCGCCTGAGCCTGGAGCCAGGCATCGCTCCCGACGCCTTGCGCGCCGAAATCGATGTCAACCACGAAAAAGTCAAGGAAGCCGGCGGGCTCTTCGTCATCGGCACCGAGCGGCATGAGAGCCGGCGCATCGATAACCAGCTGCGCGGCCGCTCCGGCCGCCAGGGCGACCCGGGCGCCTCGCGCTTTTTTCTGTCGCTCGAAGATGATCTGATGCGGATTTTCGGCTCGGAACGCATGGGCGGCATGCTGCAGAAACTCGGCCTGCGCGACGGCGAGGCGATCATCCACCCCTGGATCAACAAGGCGCTGGAAAAGGCGCAGAAAAAGGTGGAAATCCGCAATTTCGACATGCGCAAGAACGTGTTGAAATACGACGACGTGATGAACGACCAGCGCAAGGAGGTTTACGCCCAGCGCCGTGAGTTCATGCGCGCCGAGTCAGTGACCGATATCGTGACCGAGATGCGCGAGGATGTGATCGCAGCATTCGTCGCCAACCGAATCCCCGCCAAAGCCTTTGCCGAGCAATGGCAGAGCGCCGAGCTGGCCGCCGATATCAAGCGCATTCTGGCGCTCGATCTGCCGGTCGTCGACTGGGCCGCCGAAGAGGGCATCGACGAGAACCATTTGCGCGAACGCATCGAACATGCCGCGGCCGAGGCCGCCGAGGCCAAGGCGGCACGCTTCGGCGCGCCCCTGACCAACTATATCGAAAAATCAGTGCTGCTGCAGACGCTCGACCATGTGTGGAAAGAGCATCTGCTGGCGCTGGATTATTTGCGCCAGGGCATCGGCCTGCGCGGCTACGGCCAGCGCGACCCGTTGAACGAATATAAGCGCGAGGCCTTCGCCATGTTCTCGGCGATGCTGGATGAGCTGAAGGAGCGCATGACTGGCGCGCTCGCGCATGTGGCGCTGCCCGAAGCCCCGCCGCCACCGCCCCCCGTGCCCATGCAGGAGAGCCACCCCTTGCCCGGCCACATGGGCGGAGAGCTGGCTTTGGCCGACCCGGTGGTACATGATACCGACCGCGTCCGCCCCTATCGCGAGGATGACGTAGACCCCGCCCGCCCCGAAACCTGGGGCAGCACGCCCCGCAACGCGGCCTGCCCCTGCGGCACCGGCAAGAAGTACAAATACTGCCACGGCCGCGTATAAAACACAGTCTTAAGGCGATTTCGGAAACAGTCCCTGACAATCAGGGCGGCGGTGACGAACCGCCGTCCTTATAGGATCAGGCAACGGTCAGCCTGACATCGACTGTCTTATGGATGGCGTTGGAATAGGGGCATACGATATGCGCCTTCTGCACCAGAGCCTCCAATTGCGCCTTGTCTATCCCGGGGGCGGAAATTGTCAGCGCCGCGGTAATGCCGAATCCACCGCCATCCTCGCGCGGGCCGACGCCGATTTCGGCACTCACCTTGGTCTCAGGCGGCAGCTTCACATGCTCCTTGCCCGCCACCACTTTCAGCGCGCCAAGGAAGCAGGCGGAATAGCCGACCGAAAACAGCTGCTCCGGATTCGTGCCCGGCCCGTCATCGCCGCCCAGCCCCTCCGGCACGGAAAGCTTCACCTTCACCTTGCCATCATCGCTGGCACCCTCGCCGTCGCGCCCGCCGGTCGCATGGCCATGTGCGGTATATAATGCATTCACCATTCCACTTTTCCTTCAGTTTCCCCTGAGATGTGGCGTACCCGGTGCTCAGCGCAAGGCGGCACAGAATGCCGCGATGCGCGCGCAGGCTTTTTCCAGCACCGCCGCGCCGGCCGCCGTGGAAATGCGGATATGCGGGCTCATGGCGAAGGCCGCCCCCTGCACCACGCCGACATGCGCCTCCTCCAGCAGGGCCATGGCAAAATCCTCATCCGAGGTCAGTTTCCGCCCGCCCGGCGTGGTTTTGTCGAGGCACCGGGAAATATCCGGGAATACATAGAACGCCCCCTCCGGCCGGTGGCACAGCACACCCGGCGCCGCGTTGAGCGCCGCCACCACGGCATCGCGCCGCGCCTGATACGCGCCCGCCCGCTCGGCGAGAAACAGCTGGTCCCCCTGCAACGCCGCCAGCGCCGCCGCCTGGCCGATCGAGGATACGCCGGAGGTCGCCGTCGCCTGCACCACGGTGCATGCCTTCATCAACGCCGCCGGCCCGAAGCACCAGCCCACGCGCCAGCCCGTCATCGCATAGGTTTTTGAAACCCCGGACATGGTGACAATCCGCTCCGCCAGATCCGGCGCCACGCCCAGCAGCGTCACATGCGGGCGACCATCGAACAGCAGATGCTCGTAAATATCGTCGGACAGCACCATCACATGCGGGTGGCGCCGGAGCACCTCGGCCAGCGCCCGCAGCCCCGCCGCATCCATCGCCGCGCCGGACGGGTTATTCGGATAATTCAGCAGCAGCAGCCTGGTCCGCGCGGTAATCGCCCGCTCCAGCGCCTCGGGCCGCAGCACGAAGCCATCGGCCTGCGCGCAAGGCGCGAAAACCGGCGTCGCGCCCGCGAAATTCACCGTCTGCTCATAGCCGGCCCAGGCGGGGGCGGGGATCACCACCTCGTCACCGCCTTGCGCCAGCGCCATCACCACGTTGAAGATAGCCTGCTTGCCGCCATTGGTGATCAGCACGTCCTGCGCCCGCACCCGCACCCCATGGGCGGCGTAAAACCGCTCCGCCACCGCCACGCGCAATGCCTCATTACCGGCCACGGGCGGGTATTTCGTCTCGCCCCGCAATGCCGCCTCGTGCGCGGCCTCGATGACCGGCGCGGGGGTGGGAAAATCCGGCTCGCCGAGCGAGAGGGAAATCACCTCATGCCCGGCGGCGCGCAATTCCCGCGCCCGGGCGGCCATGGCGAAGGTTGCCGCGAGTTCCGTGCGGCCGACTCTGGACGTTAATAAAACCATGGCAGGCGTTTAGG
>JAKBAV010000067.1 GCA_021826225.1 Pseudomonadota bacterium
GCCGCCGCCCGGCCGGTGGACTGGACCATGTCCGCCATTACCGGCATTGCCGGGCTGGAGCCGACGCTGGCCGCCGTAAACCATGGTGGCATCATCGCCTTTGCCTGCAAGGAGGCGCTGGTCTCGGCGGGGGATGTGTTTCTGCGTGCCATCGAGACCGCCAATGCCACGCTGTTGCCGGTCGATTCGGAGCATAACGCCATTTTCCAGGCGATGGCCGATGGCAATGGCAAGGCGGTCGAGAAGATCATCCTCACCGCTTCGGGCGGCCCGTTCCTTAACCATACGCTGGAAGAAATGCACGGTATCACCCGCGAGGCGGCGTTGCGCCATCCGGTCTGGTCCATGGGCGCGAAAATTTCCATCGATTCCGCGACCATGTTCAACAAGGGTCTGGAAATCATTGAGGCTGCAAGACTTTTTGGTCTGGGATCTGACCGTATCGAGGTGCTGGTGCATCCGCAATCGATTGTTCATGGCATGGTATGCTATGCCGATGGCTCGGTGCTGGCGCAGCTCGGCTCGCCGGATATGCGTATTCCCATCGCGCACACCCTGGCCTGGCCGGCGCGCATCGCAACCGGGGCGCCGCGGCTGGACCTTGCGGCGGCGGCGCGGCTGGAATTTTTCCCGCCGGATGAAAAACGCTTCCCGGCCTTGCGTCTGGCCCGCGAGGCACTGGCCGCCGGGCATGGCGCGCCGGCCGTGCTGAATGCCGCCAATGAGGTCGCCGTCGCGGCGTTCCTGGACCGCAAGATCGGTTTTCTCGATATTTCCCATATTGTCGAAGCGGTGATGCAGCGCCTCGGCGCGCCGCCGGTCGATGATCTCGGCGCCGTGCTGGCGCTGGATATCCAGGCCCGCGACATGGCCGCAACGCTTACCGCCGTGAAGGCCGCCTGATGCTCGATACGCTGCGTAATATTCTGGCCTTCGCCGTCGATATCGGCGTGCTGATCTTCATCCACGAGCTGGGTCATTACCTCGCGGCGCGCAGCCAGGGCGTGACGGTGGAGGTGTTTTCCCTGGGTTTTGGCCCGGCTCTGCTGAAATACAAGGCCAAATCCGGCACTGTCTGGCAGGTTACGGCACTCCCCTTGGGCGGCTATGTAAAGATGCAGGGCTGGGGCGAGACCGACCCCAAGGCGCCGGTCCTGCCCGGCTCATTCTCCGGGGCCTCGCTCAGCTCGCGGGCGGTTATCGTCGCGGCCGGGCCGCTGGCCAATCTCGCTCTGGCGGTGTTGCTCTATGCCGGGTTGTTCATGACGGCTGGCTACCCCACCACGCCGGCGGTATTCTCTACCGTGCAGGCGCATTCTCCCGCCGCTGCGGCGCAATTGCTGCCCGGGGACCGCGTGCTGGCCATTGGCGGCGCGCCGGTGCGCGATTTCGCCGCCCTGCAGCAGATCATCGTGGCGCATCCCGATGCCGATCTGGATTTCACCATTGGGCGCGCCGGCAAGACCTTCACCGACTCGGTGCAGATCGGCGCGGTGCAACAAGGCGATCAGCGCATCGGGCATCTCGGCGTGGCCGCGGCGCCGGTTTATTCGCGCCTGGCGCCGTTGCCGGCCCTGGTTGCCGCCTTCCATCAGACCGGCGCCATCATCGGCGACTGGGGCAGTGAGATGGGGCAGTTGATCGTCTCGCATAAAGGCCTGTCGGAGCTTTCCGGGCCCATCGGCATCGCCCAGGTTACGGGGCAGGTCGCGGCCATGGGTGTGGCCTCGCTGGTCACGCTGGTGGCGTTCCTGTCCATCAATCTCGGCCTGGTCAATCTCATCCCCATCCCCATCCTCGATGGCGGGCATCTGCTGTTCTATGCCTGGGAAGGGCTCACGCGCCGCCAGGTGCCGGAGCGGGTGCGCGAGCTGGGGCTGCTGTTCGGTGGCACGTTGATTCTCATGCTGTTTGTGGTCACCACCTTTAACGATCTGACGCGGATCGGCGCGGTATCCTGGATCGCGCATTTATTGTAGTTGAGACAGAGCAGGCAGGGCTGCACCTTGCCGCTGGCCTTGGCCCGTGCCAAACGCCTCGCGACGGGATGCCTCTGATGCAGGGGAGTCCCCACCTGGGTTGGGAGATATCGATTGCTTAAGCCGCGCTCCGTCCTTTTGGCCTCCGTCTGCCTGGTGCCGGCCATGCTGGCGGCACCTTTGCCCCTCGGCATGGCCCGCGCGCAGGGTGCGCCGGCCACGCAATACGCCGCCGCGATCCAGCCGGGCGGCACCATCGCGGCCATCAATGTCACGGGCAATCATCGCATCGAGGCTTCCACGGTCATCGCCTATATGGTGGTGCAGCCGGGGGATCCGTTCGACCAGCAGCGGATCAATGAATCCGTCAAGACGCTCTATGCCACCGGCCTGTTCCAGACAGTGAGCATCGGCCGCAGCGGCGATACGCTCGATGTCAGCGTGGTCGAGAATCCGACCGTCGACCAGGTATTCTTCAACGGCAACAAGGCGATCGCCGATAAGGACGCCGAGGCGGCCGTCACGCTGAAATCCAATTCGGTGTATACGCCGCAGCTTGCCGAAGCCGCGCGTGGCGATCTGCTCGCCGCCTATGCCAAAAAAGGCTATTACAACGCGCAGGTCGAGGTGAGCGTGATCAAGCTCTCCGATAACCGCGTGAACGTCGTGTTCAACTGCACCGACGGCACGGAACCCAAGATCAGCCGCATCCTGTTTACCGGCAACGCGCATTTCAGCCAGGGCGCGCTGCGCCAGGTGGTTTCCACGCGCGAATATGCCTGGTGGCGCTTTCTCTCGGGGGCCACGAGCTACAATGCCGAGCGCATTCAGTATGACGAATATCTGCTGCATAAATTCTATCTGCATAAGGGCTACGCCGATATGCAGATCGTCAGCGCCAACGCCAATCTGAGCCCTGACCGCAAGAATTTCTATCTGACCTATGCGATCGTGGAGGGGCCGCGCTACCGGATCAAGTCCATCAAGATCATCTCGGGCATCCGGACCCTGCCGGAGAAGGAGCTGCGCGGGCTGGTACCGCTTTCCGATGGCGAGGTGTTCGATGGCGACGCGCTGCAGGAGGGCGTGACCGCGCTCAACAAGCGCGCGCTCGACCTCGGCTACGCCTTCGCCACCGTCAACCCGGATGTGGAAACCGATCCGGTAAGCAAGACCATGACGATCACGCTCAACGTGGTCGATGGTCCGCGCGTCTGGATCCAGCGGATAGATATTACGGGCAATACCCGGACCGAGGACAAGGTGATCCGCCGTGAGCTGACCGTGGCGGAGGGCGATGCCTATAATCAGAGCAAGATCGACGATTCGCAGAAGCAGCTGAAAGATCTTGGCTTCTTCAAGACCGAGACGCTGACGACCAGCCCGGGCAGCACGCCCAACCAGGTGGTGCTTGACACCGCGGTCACCGAGCAGGCGACCGGGCAGTTCTCCCTGGGCGGCGGCTACTCATCCTCGCTCGGCGCGTTGCTGAATACCGGGCTGTCGCAGAACAACATTCTTGGCACCGGCAATAATGCCTCGGTCAACGCGCTGCTCGCCCAGCGCGGCACGCAGGTGAATATCGGCTTTACCGACCCGTATTTCCTCGATCGCAACCTCATCGCCGGCGCCGATCTGTTCCGCACGGTGACGAACAGCTATACGTCCTCGGGCCAGAACTACTCCTATTCGGAGAGCTCGACCGGCGGCGATATCCGGCTTGGCTACCGCTTCAACGAGCATGTGTCGCAGACCTTCAGCTATACGGCGAGCCAGCGCGATATTTACAACATCGCCACCAGCTCCAGCCAGAATCTGTATGTGAATAACGAGCAGGGCCGGTCCTCGCTGTCGCAGGTGAGCCAGACGCTGACCTTCGACTATCTCGATGACGACCAGAACCCGACCTCCGGCCTGCTCATGGACCTTACCACGGATGTCGCGGGGGTTGGTTTTGGCGCCAAATACGTGCGCGTCAGCCCTGATATTTCCTACTACATTCCGCTGGAGCATTTGTTCGGTGATCCGCGATGGGTGCTCAAGCTTTCGGGCTCGGCCGGTTATCTGCGGACCTATGGCGGGTATCACGACAAGATCGAGGATCGTTTCTTCCTCGGCGGTGATAATCTGCGGGGCTTTGCCGATGGTGGCATCGGCCCCTATGCCGTGCCCGTGCCGCAATCCACCAGCTTCGTCGGGTCTACCGGCGGTCAGATCGGCGGGCGCTACATGTGGTCGGCCAGCACCGAGGTGCATTTCCCCCTGCCGGTTTCGAAAGATCTCGGGATCACGGGGTTTGCATTCGTGGATGCCGGCTCGCTCTGGGGTGCCACGGCACTCACCTACAAGGATACCGCCGGCGTAACCCATACCGCACCGCTGCTCGACAGTTCCGGCCTACGGCTTGCGGCGGGTGTCGGCGTGTCCTGGAACACGCCGTTCGGGCTTATCAATCTCTCACTCGCCGACCCCGTCATCAAGCAGACGGGCGATCAGGTTCAGCAATTCCGTGTTTCTTTTGGTACGAGGTTCTAAGTGTCAGCTTTTCATCGTTTCGCTTTGATTCTGCCCGTCCTCACCCTCGGCGCCGCACCGGCCGCCCGGGCCCAGTCCTCGGGTTATTTCATGCCGCCGAGCGCCTCGGCACCGGCCGCCAAGCCGGCACCTTCTCCCGTGCAAGCCCCGGCCGCCCAGGCGCCGGCGCCGGCCACGAATGCGGAAGTGCCCAATTTGCCGCCGCTGCCGCAGGAAAATGCGCCGCCCACCGCCATTGTCGGCGTGCTGTCAGTGCCTGAAGTGATGCAGAAATCCACCGCCGCCCAGGGCGTTCAGGCGGAAATCCAGAAGCGTCAGGCCGTGCTGAAGACCGAGGAGGAGCAGGTTCAGTCCAAGCTCCAGACCGAGCAGCAGCAAATTCTCGCCGAGCGCGGCAAGATTTCGCAAAAGGATTTTGAGGCCAAGGTGCAGGCCTGGCAGAACGAGGTTGCCGCGGCGCAGACCAAGTTCCAGGAAAAGAACCAGGCCATCCAGAATGCCGGCCAGGCCGCGTTGAGCCAGATTGAGGGTGAGCTGATCGGCATCATCCGCCAGGAGGCGCAGGCCCATGGCATGAACCTGGTGCTGCACCGCGAGCAGGTGGTGCTGAATGTCGCCGCGTTCGACATCACCGACGAAACGGTGACGGAGCTGAACAAGCTGATGACCAAGGTGACGGTGCCGCCTTCCGTCGTCACGCCGGGCATGGCCATTGACCAGACTGACCAGGGCCAGGGTCCCGGCCAGTAAGCATGGTGATTGCGGCCAAACCCGGTGATGCCCGCTTCTTCACGCGCACCGGGCCCCACAGCCTCGCCGCCATAGCCGCTTTGCTGGGGGTGGAGGTGGGGCAGGGTGACTTGATGTTCTCCGGCATCGCGCCGCTGCAAAGCGCCGGGCCGGAGGATATCAGCTTCCTCGACAATAAACGCTACGCCGCCCTGCTGGCCGAAACCACAGCAGGGGCGGTGATCCTGCATCCGGATTTCGCTGATAAAGTGCCGCCGGGCTGCATCGCGCTGGCGGTGGCTGAGCCTTATGTCGGCTGGGCGAAAGTCTCGGCGCTGTTTTTCCCCTATCCGGAGCCAAGGCCTGCGGTGCATGCCACGGCCGTGGTGGAGCCAGGCGCGCGGGTCGCCCCGGAGGCCGAGATCGGCCCCGGTGCGGTTATCGCGGCGGGGGCGGTGATCGGGGCAGGGAGCAGCATCGGGCCGCTCTGCTATATCGGGCCGGGCGTCGTGGTCGGGCAGGATTGCCGCATCCATGCGCAGGTCACCATCAGCCATGCCATCCTGGGTGACCGGATTACCATCTATCCCGGCGCGCGCATCGGCCAGGACGGTTTCGGCTTCGCCATATCCAAGGCCGGCTTCACCCCCGTGCCGCAGCTCGGCCGCGTGCTGATCGGCGATGGCGCTGAGATCGGGGCAAACGCGGCCATCGATCGGGGGTCGGCGCAGGATACCGTGATCGGGCCTGGCGTGCATATCGATAATCTGGTGCAGATCGGCCATAACGTGAATATCGGCGCGAACAGCGTGATCATCGCGCAGGCCGGCATTTCAGGCTCGACGCAGATCGGCCCGGGTGTGATGGTCGCGGCCCAGTCGGGGCTGGCCGGGCATCTCACCATCGGCGCCGGCGTGCGGATCGGCGCGCAGGCGGGGGTGATGCAGGATCTCGCGGCCGGTGCGGAAGTGCTGGGCTCGCCGGCACGGAGTGCCAAGATTTTTTTCCGCGAGGTCGTAACCCTCCGGAAACTGGCGCAATCGGGCCGCAAAGGACCCAAAACAGGGAATTGACGATGAACGAGACCAGTGACATGCCGCCCGCTTTGCCGCCGATCGATGTGGCGCTGATCGAGACCAAGGAAATCCTGACGATGATCCCGCATCGTTACCCCTTCCTGCTGGTCGACCGGCTGGTGGATGTGCGCCGGGATCATTCCGCCACCGGCATCAAGAACGTGACAATGAACGAGCCCTTCTTTCAGGGCCATTTCCCGGGTCATCCGGTTATGCCGGGCGTGCTCATCATCGAGGCCATGGCGCAGACGGCAGCCGGGCTGGTGATCTCCACCCTTGGGCCGGAGGCGGGTATTCCGGTCGTGTATTTCATGTCCATCGAGAACGCCAAATTCCGCAAGCCGGTCACACCGGGTGACACGCTGCGGCTGACGCTGACCAAGGAGCGCCGCCGCGGCCAGGTCTGGCGCTTTGAAGGGGTCGCGCGGGTCGATGGCGTGGTGGTGGCGGAAGCCGGGATCACGGCCATGATCATGGATCAGGTCAAGCCGGTTTAACTTTCAACATCAGGCCCTTGCCGGGACATGGTTGGAAACAATGATTGACTGGCGCAGGCCGCCGCTGCCGCGTAGAGCCGGGGCGTATGACATAGAGGCTGGGACGCATCGTGCACACTGAGATCCACCCGACATCCATCATCGCGCCGGGCGCCGAACTCGGTCAGGGCGTAAAAATCGGCCCTTTCTGCACCGTGGGGGCGCAGGTGGTGCTGGAGGATGGCGCCGAGCTGGTCTCTCATGTCGCCATTGAAGGCCGCACCCGGCTGGGCGCGGGGGCCAAGATATTTCCGTTCAGCACCATCGGCCTGGCGCCGCAGGATCTGAAATATAAGGGCGAGGATACCGAGACGGTGATCGGCGCGCGGACGCAGATCCGCGAGCATGCCTCCATCCATCGCGGCACGGTCACCGGCACCGGGATTACGCGCATCGGGGCGGATTGCCTGCTGATGGCGACGGTGCATGTCGCGCATGACTGCATTCTCGGCGATGGCTGTATCATTTCAAACAACGTGGCGCTGGGCGGGCATGTCGAGCTAGGCGCGCGGGCCATTATCGGCGGCAATGCGGCGCTGCTGCAATTCGTGCGAGTAGGCAGCGGGGCCATGGTCGGCGGGCTGACCGGGGTGACGCGCGATGTCATTCCCTATGCGCGGGTGTTCGGGACCCGCGCCGAGCTGCTCGGGCTGAACCTGATCGGGCTGAAGCGCCGTGGGCTGGACAAGGCGCAGCTCCATGCCGTGAATAATGCGTATAAATTCCTGTTCACCGGGCCGGGCGTGTTCGCCGAGCGCGTCGTCAGCTTAAGCGCCGGGGCGGAGGATCCGTATATCAGGGATATGCTGGATTTTATCGCCACGCCTTCGAAACACGGCATCCTGACCAATGTGGCGGGCGCGGGTGAGGACGAATAGGGGTCCCGGGTGAGCCCGCTTGGCATTATTGCCGGTGGCGGGCCGTTGCCGGGGCAGGTGGCGCAGGCTGCCCGGGCCGCGGGGCGCGAGGTTTTCATCGCCGGCATCGAGGGATTCGCCGAGCCGGCCGTGCTGGCGCCGTTCGCGCATAAATTCTTCCGCCTGGGGGCGGTCGGCGCCATGATCCGCGCCTTCCGTAATGAGGGTTGCGCCGAGCTGGTGATGATCGGCCCGGTCAAGCGCCCGTCTTTCCTTTCGCTGCGGCCCGATGCCGAGGGGGCGAAACTGCTGGGCCGCGTCGGCCGTGCCGCGTTTCTCGGCGATGACGGGCTGCTCGCCGCCATCATGCGGGTGCTTTCGGAGGAGGGGTTCGCCATGCTCGGCGCCCATGATATTCTGACCGATGTGCTGGCGCCCGAGGGGCTGCTGACGGCAGCCGGGCCGGATGCCCAGGCCATGGCGGATATCCGGCGTGGCATGGATGTGCTGAAGATCATCGGTGCGGCCGATATCGGCCAGGCCTGTGTGGTGCAGCAGGGCATCGTGCTGGCGGTGGAGGCGGTGGAGGGCACCGATGCGATGCTCGGCCGTATCCTCTCCGTCACGCGCCCCGGACCCGGCGGCGTGCTGGTGAAGCTGGCCAAGCCGGGCCAGGAGCGGCGGGCGGACTTGCCGACCATCGGCGCCGCGACCATTCGCCATGCCCGCGCCGCCGGCTTGCGCGGTATTGCCTTCGAGGCCGGCGGCACGATCCTCGCCAATAAATCATCGATGATTGAAATCGCCGGACAGGAGGGGATTTTTCTTCTCGGGGTGCTTCCCTAAATAGAGTCTGAATGAAAGAGGCGGTCCCATGAGCAATTTCTCGTATCTGCATACCATGCTGCGTGTCGGCGATCTGGAGCGCAGCGTGGCCTTCTATACCGGGCTGCTCGGCATGACGGAGTTGCGGCGCACGGAGGTGCCGGCCGGCAAATATACGCTGGTGTTCATCGGCTATGGCGATGAACGCGCGCATACCGTGCTGGAGCTTACCTATAACTGGGGCGTGCAGCATTACGAGCTGGGCAGCGCGTTCGGGCATCTGGCGCTGGGCGTCCCGGATATTGCCGCGACAGTCGCGCAATTGCGCGCGGCCGGGGCAAAAATCAGCCGCGAGCCGGGGCCGGTGCAATTCGGTACCACGATGATCGCCTTCATCGAGGACCCGGATGGCTACAAGATCGAACTGATCGAGCGGAAGCCGTAACGGTCATGCGGGCGATGAATATTGTCGCCGCGGGATTCCGTGCCGCCGATTCGTGCGTGCCACGGTTTCTGCTGCCATCCTGCTCGCCGGATGCG
Source organism: Pseudomonadota bacterium (assembly GCA_021826225.1). Taxonomy (GTDB): domain Bacteria; phylum Pseudomonadota; class Alphaproteobacteria; order Acetobacterales; family Acetobacteraceae; genus Acidocella. Next base: position 9,078 of record JAKBAV010000067.1, read on the forward strand.
CTTATCAAGGCCGCGAAGGCGAGGCCGGACCCGCAGGCGCGGGAGGGGCTGAACCAACTTCTCGCCTCGATCGAGGCGGAGTCGGACCTCGCTTTGTTCGGCCGGCTGGCCTTGCGCTGGGATATGCAGCGCCTGCTGGAAAACGCGCAGCTCGTGGCCGACGCCCATGCCGCCAACCCGGAACTGGCGCGGCGGCCGGTAGAGGCGCCGATCTTCATCCTCGGCCTGCCGCGCTCGGGCACCAGCTACCTGCACACGCTGCTCGCGGCGGACCGCGATAATCTGATACCGCGCAACTGGCAGACCATGTTCCCCGCACCCCGGCCGAAGGATTTCGATCCGGCGAAGAGCCGGAGCGCGCGCATGGTGGACCGGCAATTCGCACTGTTCTCCGGCCTTGCCCCTGGCTTTGATGACATGCACCCGACCACAGCGGATAGCCCGCAGGAATGCAGCGAGATCACCGCTCATGTGTTTCAGAGCCTGCGGTTCGATACCACGCATCGCGTGCCGGGCTATTTCGGCTGGCTGGAAGCCCATGGCCATGATGGCGCGCTGGCCTATCACAAGCAATTCCTGCAATTCCTGCAACAGGGCCTCACCGGGCGCTGGGTGCTGAAATGCCCGGACCATACATTCACCCTCGATGCCATATTACGCGCCTATCCGGATGCCCGATTCGTGATTGTGCATCGCGACCCTATCGCCGTACTCGGTTCGGTCGCGCATCTCACGGCGGTGTTGCGTAAGCCGTTTCTGCGCGGCATCGACCCCGCCGAGATCGGCGCGCAGGTGGCGGAGCGTTGGATGCATGGCGCCAATCTGCTGCTGGAATTCGACCGGCGGGCAGATGTCGCGGCGGAGCGCAAATGCCATGTGCACTATGAGGAGCTTGTCAACGCGCCGATGCCGACCATCGCCCGCATATACCGCCAATTCGGCGTGACGATGGAGGAGGGCGCCGAGGCCGCGATGTCCGGGCTGGTGGTGGCCAGGCCGCAAGGCGGCTATGCGAAGCACGCGCCCTACCGGCTGGATGCCTTCAAGCTCAACCTGCCGGCGCTGCAGGCCGCCTTCGCGCCCTATGTGCGGACCTATTGCCGCGCCCCGGAGTAGTGGCGGGCATAACCGTTGCGGTGCCGCCTTGACGCGGCCGCGTGGGTCTGCCCTACGAGAGAGTAATGAATGCAAGGGCTGAGGAAAAAGCGGGGTGGGCCAAGGCGCTCTGGCGCCGTTTGCCGCGCGGGTTGCGCCGCGCCGGAATGACCCGCATTTCAGCGGCTCTGGCGCCGCGCCCGGATAGATCGCCACCGGCCGGGAGCCAGGGCGTGATCGTCGCCGGGGAGATTGCCGCCAGCAACGGTCTGGCGGAGTCGGCGCGGATTCTGCATCAGGTGATCGCGCGGCACGGCCTGGCCCGGGGCATGCTGCCGCTCGGTCTGCCGGGTTTTGTTGCAATGCCGCAAGCGCGGCTGGCGCCGGGCGCGGCTTTGCTGGCGGTGGTCAATGCTCCTGTTCTGCCGCCGGCACTGCTGCGCCTGCCGCGCGGGGCGTTGCGCGGGCGCAGGGTTATCGGCTTTTGGGCCTGGGAGCTGCCGGTGCTGCCGCCGGGCTGGGCGCAGGGGGCGCGATTCGTGCATGAAATCTGGGCGCCATCGCGCTTCACGGCGCAGGCGTTGGCGCCGCTCGCGCCAGGCCGGGTAAAGCCCGTGCCGTTCCCGATGGCGGCGATCGAGCTGCCCGCCGAAGGCGAGCGTGCCGATTTCGGCCTGCCGGCGGCGGCGTTCATCGTCACCACCATCTTCAACCTGGCATCCTCGATGGAACGCAAGAACCCGCTCGGCGCCATCGCGGCGTTTCGCGCGGCTTTCGGCACGTGCCGCGACCATGTGCTGGTTTTGAAACTATCGCATGTCGAGGCGTATCCGGCGGATGTCGCGCAGCTGCGCGCCGCCATCGCGGGAGCGCCGAATATCATGCTGCTGACCGGCACCATCCCCGAGGCACGGCTGCGCGGGTTGATCCGGGCGAGCGATGTGGTGCTGTCGCTGCACCGGGCGGAAGGCTTCGGGCTGATCCCGGCCACCGCCATGCTGCTGGGCCGGGCGGTGGTGGCCACGGCGTGGTCGGGCAATATGGATTTCATGGCGGAGGGCAAAGCTGGGCTGGTACCGTACCGGCTGATCCCGGCGCATGACCCGCGCGGCACCTATGAGGTTTCCGGCGCGCTGTGGGCGGAGCCGGATGTGGAAGCGGCGGCGGAATGGCTGCGGCGGCTGGCGGGCGATGCGATGGCGCGGACGGCCATGGCCGCGGCGGGCCAGGATTATGCGCGGGAAAAACTCGGGGCGGCGCCCTTGCTGGCGGCATTGAGCGAGGCGGGAATCAGATGAGGACTCTGGTATGGCATTGGGGGCGGCGTGGCGCGGGGCCGATTTTCGCGGCGCGGCTCACCACCGCGTTGCGCGGCCTGCCGGGCGAGATGGCGGCGCTCTCCTTGCCCGTGGCGGCGGAGCTGCTCGCGGCACAAGGCGCACCGGCATGCGACTGGGCCGAGCCGACCTATGAGACGCGCGCCGGGTATTTCCGCCAGCGCCTGCTCAGCCCGTTCCTGGGTGACCGGACGCGGCGGCATTTGCGCGCGCTGCGGCCCGATATCGCGATTTGCGCCATGCCGGCGCTGCTCGATGCACGCATGCTGGCCGGGCTGCAGCGGCTTGATATCCCGTATGCCATGATCGTGCATGACGCCACGGCGCATCCCGGCGATGGGCTGAGCTTTCGCGCGCTCGGCCAGGGCACTGCGTTGCGCGGGGCGCGACATCTGTTCTGCCTGTCCGGCCATGTGGAGGCGGAACTGCGCCGCCAGGGGCTGGGCCAAGGCAGGCAGGGGCTCACCAAGCTCTGGCACCCGCCGTTGGGCTTTGCCATGAAGCTGGCGCCGGCCGAGCCTGGGGTGCGGCCGCGGCTGCTGCATTTCGGCCGGTTGCTGCCGTATAAGGGGCTGGATCTGCTGGCCGAGGCGCTGGCGCTGCTCGGGCCCGACCGCGATTTCGAGCTGCGTATCTGCGGCGAGGGACCACGCTCCGCCACCCTGGCGCGGCTGGCGGCGATGGATGGGGTGGATGTGGAAAACCGCTGGTTCAGCGATGCCGAGCTGCCCGGGCTGCTGGCCTGGGCGGGCGGGCTGGTGCTGCCCTATCGCGAGGCCAGCCAGTCCGGCGTGGCGGCCATGGCCATTGCCGCCGGGCGCCAGGTGCTGGCGACCAATGTGGGCGGGTTGCCTGAACAGCTCGGGCATCTGCCGGCGGCGCTGCTTTGCGCGCCCGAACCACATGCGATCGCGCAGGGGCTGCAAAGCCTGTCCTCCCGGTTGCGGGAGGTGCCGGCGCCCGAAGCCACGGCGGATTCACTCGCGATTTCCCAGGCCGAGTCCAGGGTGGACTGGCAGGATTTCGCTGCCGCCATGCTGGCCGCATTGGTTTAAGTGTTGATCTACACGGCGGAGAACTGGCTCCCGAAGTAGGACTCGAACCTACGACCGAGCGATTAACAGTCGCTTGCTCTACCAGCTGAGCTATTCGGGACCGGTCGCGCGGCTATAGCCAAAGCCAAAGACAGACGCAAGCCGGGCATGGTTGATTTTACGCATGGGCTTCTTTACAGAACGGGATGCGCTGCGGGCGTGGTGGAACTGGTAGACGCGCCGGACTCAAAATCCGGTTCTGGTGACAGAGTGTCGGTTCGATTCCGACCGCCCGCACCATTTTTATCCAAGTACCATTTTCATCAAATTGCCTCGCCCATTCCCGCCAGGGCTGACCCGTGGCCAGAGAGTGCTGACTGCGTTACGGCGCTGACATACTGCCAGGATCATTTTCTGGCTTCGAAACCATGAGCCTCGGACGGGGCATCTCCTCGGCCTGTTCGATGCGTGGCCGGGCCATGCTGGCCATGATGAAGTCCGCGCGTTGATATCCGATCGACATTGCGCGCA
>JAKBAV010000068.1 GCA_021826225.1 Pseudomonadota bacterium
ATTCCTCGGGCAACTGGGTGAAGGTGGTGCAGCGCATTCCGGTGCGGATCAAAATCCTCTCCGGCCCCACGGACCTGCCGCTGCTGGCCGGCATGAGCGCCGAGGTCAGCATCGACACCAATCATCACCGGCATCTGTCTGACCTGTTTTAGCGGCGCCGGGCATGATGAACGGGCGGTAATGGCGGTGCGGCGGGCATCCTGTACCGCGCGCGGCAAGCTGGTATTGCTCTTCCCATGACGCAGGATAACAGGACCGGCAGGCTCGTGCCGCTCGAAGGCTTGCGCGGCATCGCCGCGGTAATCGTTATGCTGGGGCATATGGTGCGGGGGCTGGTGCCGCCCGGTCCCGGCGCCCTGGACACGTTGAACCAGCTGCATCGCTGGGTGCTGAATGGCGGCGCCGCCGTGTCGGTATTCTTCGTGCTGTCCGGCTTCATACTGAGCCTGCCCTTCGCGCGCGACCGCAGCCCCTTGCGGGTGCTGGCCGCGCTGCTCAAGCGCTGGCCCCGGCTGGCGGCGCTCACCACCATTGCCTGCCTGTTCTCCTGGGCGGCCATCATGCTGAGCCAGGATTATTATGAACAGGCGGCGGTGGTCACCGGCAATCACTGGATGGCGAGCCATTTCAACGCGCCGCTGCATGGCCATGAGGTTTCCTGGAGCGCCGCGCTGCGGGAAGGGCTTTACCGGGTGTTCCTGTTCGGCGAGGTGCGGTTCGACTCGCCACTCTGGACGATGCGGGTCGAGCTGTTCGGCAGTTTCGCGATTTTCCTCGTCGCTCCCCTGCTGTTCGGGCTGCGGTGCTGGTGGGGGCGGCTGGCGCTTATCGGCGCGGCGATGGCCGCACTGGGCACTGGCTGGCCCGAGACGTATTTTTCCGATTTTCTGGTCGGGCTGGTGCTGGCCATGCTGTTCGCCGAGGGCCGGTTGCCGCGGTTCTCCAATCTGGTGGCGGCCGGCATGGCGCTGGCCGGATTATATCTGTTCTGCTTCAGCGCCGCCGAGAACCATTTCATCCACGCGCCTGTAAAGGCGCTTCTGCCGGCCGGCGAGACCGCGCATTTCGTGTGGGATGTGAGCGCGGCGCTCATCATCATGGTGCTGCTCGGCAATCCGTTCCTGCGGCATGTGTTCTCGCGCGGCTGGGCGGCCTGGCTCGGCCATGTCTCATTCCCGCTTTATCTGCTGCACGTACCCATCATGCTGTCCGCCGGGGCGGCCTGCGTGCTGGGCACGACCGCGGCACTGGGCACGACGGGAGCGGTGCTGCTGGCCGCCGCCGTGACCATCGGGCTGACAATGGCGCTGGCTATGCCTCTGGCCTGGCTGGATACGGCCTGGACCGGGCTGCTCGGGCGGCTGGTGCGGCGGGTGCTGCCGGGCGGGGCGGCCAAGCGCGCCGCACTACAGCTTCCGCCACAGGGTGAAGCCTAGCAGCCCGCCAAGCACGGCGCCGAGGCCGAGCCAGCTCAGCGGGTTGAGCGCCGGCGCGCCGAGCAGGGCAACCTCACCCAGCAGCGCGAAGGCGACCTCGCCGGCCTGCGTCGCATCCACGGCGGCGATGCGGTAGGCATCGGTGGAGAGGTTGCGGGCGTAAAGGAACAGGCTGGTGGCCAGACAGCCGGCGCAAAGCGCGATGATGGTGGTCGAGATGATCTGATGCGGGCCGGGCAAGGGCGGCAGCGTCACCCCCAGCAAGGCGAGGAATACCGGCAAGGAACCGAGCGTCATCAGGAAAACGCAGGTGATGGGATCGGCCAGCAATGCCGCATCCGCGCCGCCGGCATGGCGGGCCTCGCTGATGAGCTGGTTGCCGATGGGATAGACGATGGCGGCGATGGCGGTGGGCAGCACGCCGGCGAGTACCTGGGCCACGGGAATACCGGCGAGGATACGCTGGGCGTTGATGATGACGACACCGGCGAAGATGAGCAGCAGGAATAATATGCCGTGGATGGGCACGCGCTTGCCGAAGGCGCGCAGGATGAAGGGCGAGGCCAGGATGGTGAGCTGGAAGGTGGCGGCGGTGATCCAGGCGGGGGCGTGGTCGGCGGCGAAGCACAGGCAGGCATAGAACAACCCATAGCCAATGCCCCCGGCGAGCAGCCAGAAGCCCAGCCGGCGCCGGAACAGAGACAGTACGGCGGCGCAATAGCCAGGCCCGCGCCGGGCGAGCAGCCAGGCACCGAGCAGCAGGGCGGTGTCGAAATAGCGCAACGCCGCACTCCACACCCAGGAGCCGCCGCCCAGGCTGATGGCGCGGTTGAGGACGAAATTGGTCGAGAACAACGCCGCCGCCGCCAGGCCGATGGCGACCAGCTTCAGCATGTTGATGGGCGGCTTGAGGGACGGCGCTGGTTGCGGGGCGGCTGGCATGGCCGGGCCCTCCTACGCCGGGCGGCGGGGGAAAGCCACCCCGCCCGGAGAGGGTGACAGCCATGGCGGCTTGCGTGCATGATGGCGAAGGAGAGTGCCCGTGAATGCCCAGCAATTGCAGACCGAAATCCATGTCATACGCACGAGCGGGCTGTTCATGCCGGCCTGGTATCTCGGGCGGCATCGCGAGCTGGCCGGACAAGGCGGCGATGGGGTGGAGCATTTCTGCACCGTTGGCTGGCGCGCAGGAGCCAAGCCCAACCCGTATTTCGATACGGTGTGGTATCTCGGGCGGCAACCGCAGGTCGCCGGGGCGGGGGTGAACCCGCTGCTGCATTACATCGCCTTCGGCGAAGCCGAGGGCTGCGATCCCTCTTCCTGGTTCGATGTGAAATGGTATCGCGCAACCTACCGGCTGGGACCGAAGGATGCCTGCCTGAAACATTATCTCGAACGGCGGACGAGCGGGCAGGTCAGCCCGGTGCCGGTATTCGATCCGGTATTCTACCTCGAACAGAACCCGGATGTGGCACAGTCGGGCGTCGATCCGTTCGAGCATTTCTGCATTTTCGGGGTGAAAGAGGGACGCAATCCGGCGGCGGAATTCGACCTCAAATTCTACCAGAACCGCTATGGCGCGCAGTTGCAGGGGCAGAATCCGCTGCTGCATTATCTCAGCCATCGCGAGAGCATGCCGGCCCTCCTGACGCATCCGGAGGAACGCCGCGATGTCGCCGCCATGGTACGCCGGGCGACGCGGCCGGCGGATCATTTCGAGGAGTTCTCCCCTGCCCCTGCCTCGGCCCAGGCCGCGCGCAAGGTGCGGCTGTTCGCCTATTACCTGCCGCAATTCCACCGCGTGCCGGAGAATGACGCCTGGTGGGGCAAGGGTTTTACGGACTGGACCAATCTGATGCGCGCCAGCCCGCGCTTTGTCGGGCATCAGCAGCCGCGCGTGCCGCGCGATCTCGGCTACTATACGCTGGACGATCCGCAGACACTGCGCCGCCAGGTGGCGATGGCCAAGGCGGCCGGGCTGGAAGGCTTCGTGTTCTACACCTACTGGTTCAACCGGCACCGCCTGCTGGAAAAACCGCTTGAGATGTTCATGGCCGATAAGAGCCTGGATTTTTCGTTCGTGGCGATGTGGGCGAATGAGAACTGGACAAGGCGCTGGGACGGCATGGAGCATGAGGTGCTCATCGCCCAGGAATATCTCGAATCCGACGATCCCGCTCTGGTCGCGCATTTCGCGGCGATGTTCGCCGATGCGCGGTATATCCGCATCGAGGGCCGGCCGCTGCTGATGATCTACCGCGCGGCGCTGATCCCCGGGGCGCGGGCGCGCATCGCGCAATGGCGCGCCATGTTCGCGGCGGACCATGGCGAGCGCCCGCTCATCATCATGGCGCAGAGCCTGGGCGAGGATTACGATCCGGCACCGTACGGGCTGGATGGCGCCATCGAGTTTCCGCCGCATAAGGTGAGCCAGGCGGCGCCGCGCATCGAGGACCAGCTGGTCGCGCTGGACCCGGATTTCGCCGCCACGGTGCATGATTACGCGGCCTTCGCGGAAACCTCCGCCCGGCTTCCGGTGCCGGATTATCCGCTGATCAAAACCATCGTGCCGGGTTGGGATAACGACCCGAGGCGCGAGGGCAAGGGGCTGGTGCTGCACGGCGCCACGCCTGCGCTGTATCAGGCATGGCTTGAAAAACTCATCGATTATGCCTGGAAAAATCCATTCCATGGCGAGCGGATCGTCTGCGTCAATGCCTGGAATGAATGGGCTGAGGGCGCTTATCTGGAGCCCGATTTGTATTCCGGGGCGGCCTATCTCAACGCCACGGCGCGCGCGGTGTGCGGCGGCCAAAGCGCGCAGACGCCGGGTGGCATCGTGCTGGTGGGGCATGACGCGCAGCCGCATGGCGCGCAGCTTCTGCTGCTCAACATCGCGCGCCAGCTGAAGCGCCAGTACGGGATGCGGGTGCATGTGATCCTGCTCGGCGCCGGGCCGCTGCTCGACCAGTATTACCAGGCGGCGGATGTGAATGTGGCCTCCGACAAGACCGTGATCAGCAATCTGTTCGATAAATACCATGCCATGGGCATACGCCACGCCATGGTGAACACGGCCGCCGCCGCGCGGGTGGCACCCTGGGCGGCGGCGGCGGGGATTGAGGTGACGCTGCTGGTGCATGAGCTGCCGCAGGCACTGCGCGAGTATAAGCTCGAAATCCCGGCACGGCTCGGCGCCAGGGCGGCGCGGCATGTGGTGTTTTCCTCGGCCTATCTGCGCGATAAATTCGCCGGCGCGGTGGAGCTGGCGGATATGCCCGCCACGGTGCTGGCGCAGGGCAATTACCAGGAGGTGCGGTTCGATGCCGCCGCGCGGGCACGCATCCGGCGGGAGCTGAAGCTGGATGCGGGAACCTATCTCGTGCTGGGCGCCGGGTTCGGGCATATCCGCAAAGGCTTCGACCTGTTTCTGCAGATGGCCCGCCAGTTCGGCACGGCACGGCGCGATGTGCATTTCCTCTGGGCCGGCGATGTCGAGTTCATGATGCAGACCTATCTCGGACCGGAAATGGCGGCGGCCGGCAAGGCTGGATGGTTCACGCAAATCCCGTTCACCGCGGCGGTTGCCGATTATTTTTCCGCGGCGGATGTGCTGGCCCTGACCTCACGCGAGGACCCGCTGCCGACCGTGGTGCTGGAAGCGATGGCGGCCGGCATGCCCTGCGTGGCATTCGATGAGAGCGGCGGCATACCCGAGCTGCTGCGCGAAACCGGGGCCGGGCTCGTGGTGCCGGCGGCCGATATCGATGCGTTCCGCGCCGCCCTGGCCGCGCTGTTCGACCATGACGCGCTGGCGGCGCGGCGCCCGGCGCTCAGCGCACTGGCCGCGGAAAAATTCGATTTTGCCGCCTATGTGGAGGCGCTGCTGGGTCTGGTGCGGCCGGAGCTGGCACGGGTGAGCGTCGCGGTGCTGAACTACAACTATGCCCGCTATCTGCCGGAGCGGCTGAACAGCGTGTTCGCCCAGACCCATCCGGTGGCCGAGGTGCTGCTGCTCGATGATGCCTCAACCGATGACTCCCTGGCCGTGGCGGCGCAGGTGGCCGAGGCGGCGGGGCGCCAGATACGGGTGGTCGCCAATACGAAAAACGCCGGAGTGTTCGCGCAATGGCGGCGCGCGGCCGAGCTGGCGGCGGGGGAGTTTGTGTGGCTGTGCGAGGCGGATGACGCAGCCGATCCCGCTTTGCTGGCAAAACTGCTGCGGGCCTGTGCCGGGGCAAAGCATGCGGTGCTGGCCTTCGCCGATAGCCGGGCGGTGGATGAACACGGGCGGCAGGTGAGCGCCAGTTATAAGAGCTATTACCTCGATGCCGGGGCCACGGGGCTGCTGGCCTCGGGCATCTGGCCGGGCCGGGAATTTGCCGCCGAATATATGGCCGTGCGCAACCTGATCCTGAATGTGAGCGCCGTGCTGTGGCGGCGCGATGCCCTGCTGGCGGCACTCGATGCCGTGCCGGACCTCGATTCCTGGCAACTCGCGGGCGACTGGCGGCTTTATATGGCGGTGCTGGCGGCGCAGCCGGAGGGTGAGGTGGCTTATGTCGCGGAGCCGCTGAACACGCATCGGCGCCATGGCGGCGGGGTGACGCAGCGCCTCGCGGCACGCGACCATCTGGCGGAGATCGCCCGTATGCAGGCGCTGGCGGCGGCAACGCTGAAGCTCAGCAAGGCAAAGCGGGCGGCGCAGGCGGCGGATCTGGCGCGGGTGGCGGCGCAGCTCACCGGCGCGGCGGGGCCGCCCAGGCCGGCGCGGCGCAGAAAGGTCTGATTTGTTGGGCAATAATCTGGTTTTTCTCGGCTTCACTAAGGATCATGCATGAAAATTCTTCTCACCGGAGGGTGCGGCTTTATCGGCTCGGCGGTGGTGCGGCGCGCCGTGCGGGATGGAAATGAGGTTATCAATATCGACAAGATGACCTATGCGGCGTCGGAAGCGGCGCTCGAGGGCGCCGCTTCCAGCCCGCGCCATCATCTCATCAAGGCCGATATATGCGACCTGCAGGCGATGCGGGCGGCATTCGCCCGCCACCGGCCGGATGCCGTGATGCATCTCGCGGCGGAAAGCCATGTCGACCGCTCGATCGACGGGCCGGGCGCCTTCGTACACACGAACATCACCGGCACGTTTCTGCTGCTCGAAGCGGCGCGTGAATATTTCGCGACACTGAGCGGCGAGCAGCGCGCGAATTTCCGCTTCCATCATATTTCCACCGACGAGGTGTTCGGCGCGCTGGAGGATGGCGATCCGGCCTTCAACGAATACACGCCCTACGATCCGCGCAGCCCCTATTCGGCGAGCAAGGCGGCGTCGGACCATCTGGCGCGGGCCTGGATGCATACTTACGGGCTGCCGGTGATCGTCTCCAACACGACCAATAATTATGGCAAATGGCAGTTCCCCGAAAAGCTGATCCCGCTGATGCTGATCAATGCGATTACCGAACAGCCTTTGCCGGTTTATGGCGCGGGGGCTAATTCGCGCGACTGGCTGTTCGTGGATGACCATGCCGAGGCGCTGCTGAAAGTGCTGAGCTGCGGCGTGCCGGGGGATACCTACTGCATCGGGGCGCGGCAGCCGCGCAAGAACATCGATGTGGTGCAGGCGATCTGCGCGATCATCGACGCGAAACTGCCGAGCCCGAACGGGTCGCGGAGCCGGTTGATCACCTATGTGAGCGACCGGCCCGGGCATGATCACCGCTACGAGATCGACCCGACGACGGCGGAGAAGGAGCTGCACTGGGAGGCAGCGCATGATTTCGAGCGCGGCCTGGCGGTGACGGCGCAGTGGTATCTGGATAATGAAGCCTGGTGGCGCGGGATACAGGCGAGGACATATGCCGGGCAGCGGCTCGGCGAGGGAGTAAAATCTTGATTAAAAAGGGCATCATCCTGGCGGGCGGGTCGGGCACGCGGCTCCACCCCATCACCCAGGCCAGCTCGAAGCAGCTGCTGCCGGTCTATGATAAGCCGATGGTGTATTACCCGCTCAGCACCCTGCTGCTGGCCGGGATCACCGAGGTGCTGATCATCTCCACGCCGCAGGACCTGCCGCAATTCCAGCGCCTGTTCCATGATGGCGGGCATCTCGGCATGCGCATCTCCTATGCCGAGCAGCCGAGTCCGGATGGGCTGGCCCAGGCCTTTCTCATCGGCGAGACCTGGATCAACGGCGAGGCCTGCGCTCTGGCGCTGGGCGATAACCTGATCCATGGCGACCATCTCAGCACCTTGCTGCGCGCCGCCGCGGCGAGGCCCGAGGGGGCGACGGTGTTCGCCTATCAGGTGCGCGATCCGGAGCGCTACGGCGTGGTCAGCTTCGATAACGACGGCAAGGCCATCGAGATTATTGAAAAACCGAAAAACCCGGCCTCGGCCTGGGCGGTGACCGGCTTGTATTTTTATGACAAGCGCGTGGTCGAGCTGGCCAGGACGATCCGGCCCTCGGCGCGCGGTGAGCTCGAGATCACGGATCTGAACCAGCTTTATCTGCGGGAGGGGACGCTGCATGTGGAGCGGCTGGGGCGCGGGACGGCCTGGCTCGATGCCGGCACGCCCGACAGTCTGCTGCAGGCCGCGACCTTCGTGCAGACCATCCAAGACCGGCAGGGCAATCTGGTCGGCTGTCCGGAAGAGGCGGCGTTCCGCATGGGGCTGATCGATAAGGCCCAGCTGAAGGCGCGGGCCGCGCTGATCGGCAAAACCGAACTAGGCCGGATTCTCAACGATATCGCCGAAGGGACGCATGCCTGATGGATATCACACCACTGGCCATCCCCGATGTGAAATTGATCAAGCCGGCGAAATTCGGGGATTCGCGCGGGTTCTTCTCCGAGACCTGGAATGAGGAAAAGCTCGCCGCCGCGGGATTCGCGGCGCGCTTCGTGCAGGATAATCACAGCTTCTCGGCGGCGGCGGGCACCATAAGGGGCCTGCATTGCCAACTGGCGCCCAGCGTGCAGGGCAAGCTCGTGCGTGTCATCAAAGGGGCGATCTGGGATGTGGCCGTGGATGTCCGCAAGGGCTCGCCGAGCTATGGCAAATGGGTGTCTGCCGAGATCTCAGAGGCGAACTGGACGCAGATCTGGGTGCCGGGCGGGTTTCTGCACGGGTTCTGCACCATCGCGCCCGATACCGAGGTAATTTATAAGGTGACGGCGGGATACGACAAGACCGCCGAGCGGGCGGTGATATGGAACGACCCCAGCCTCGCTTTGCCCTGGCCGGTGGCCGCCGGCGCCGCCGCGCTCTCGGACAAGGATCGTGCCGCCCCCCCTTTCAACCCGCATGATGACTGGTTTTCCTATTCATGATCCTGATTACGGGCGGCACGGGGCAGCTGGGCCATGCGCTGGAGGAATTATGCGTCGCACGCGGCATCGAATGCCGCGTGGTGAGCCGGCCGGCATTCGATTTCGCGCGGCCGGAGAGCATCGCCGCCTGTTTCAACGCCGCGCGGCCCGATCTGGTGGTCAATGCCGCGGCCTATACGGCGGTGGACCAGGCCGAGACCGATGCGGCGGCGGCGGCGGCGGGTAACCATACCGGTCCGCTGGCCCTGGCGCGGCTCTGCGCGGCGGCGGATATTCCGTTCATCCATGTCTCGACAGATTATGTGTTCGACGGGCGGAAAGGCGCTCCCTATGCCGAGACCGACCCGGCGGCACCAGCCGGGGTGTATGGCGCGACCAAGCGCGCTGGCGAGGTGGCGATTCTGGCAACCGGCGCCAAGGCGGTGATCCTGCGAACCGCCTGGGTCTATGGCGCGTTTGGCCGGAATTTCGCGCGCACCATGCTGGCCGTCGGACGCAAGATGCCGGTTTTGCGGGTGGTGGGCGACCAGCGCGGCACGCCGACCGCGGCACCAGACCTCGCCGCCGCCATTCTCGCCATCGCGGCAAAGATCGGCGAGACGGGTTGGCGGCCTGAATATCACGGGATTTTCCATGCGACGGGCAGCGGCGAGACGACATGGCATTGCTTTGCCAGCGCGATATTCGCCGAGGCGGCGCGCCATGGCTACAAGGTGCCTGAGGTGCGGGCCATAACCACGGCGGACTGGCCGACCCCAGCCCCCCGCCCGGCGGATTCGCGGCTCGACTGCACGCGGCTGCGCCGCGTATTCGGGCGGGCGCTGCCGGAATGGCGGGACTCCCTGCCCGGGATTGTGGAAGGACTGCTGACGCTTGATGGCTTTTCCCAGCGGACAGACTGAAAGCCATGTAACTTGAGTGGCTTGGGCAAAGTAAAAAAACATGTGAAGCGGAGTATCGGGGCTGCAATGCAATTGCCAGATACAGGGCCGCCCCTATATAACACTGTGCAGGTGCAGCAGTGAGAAGGACATGATGCAGCGTCTCGTTCACCCGCTTCATCCTCCCTGCCGGCCGTGCCTGTGATGCCGGCTGGCGGCACGCCATCCGGCAGCGGGATGGTCATTCTGCTCTCAACCTATAATGGCGCGCGCTTTCTGCAGGCCCAGCTGAGCAGTTTTCTGGCCCAGACCCATGAGGACTGGGTGCTGTACTGGCGTGATGATGGCTCGAGCGATGAAACCCAGCACATCATGGAGAGCTTCACGGCCAAGATCGGCGCGGCGCGCTGTGTCCGCTCGGCCTCCTCCGGGCCGCATCTCGGCGCGGCGCGCAGTTTCCTCACCTTGCTTGCCGAGCGGCCGGGCGCCGGAATGGTGGCCTTCGCCGATCAGGATGATGTCTGGCTGCCGGAAAAGCTCGCCATTGCCCGGGCCAGCCTGGCCCCGCATGGCGAGGTTCCGGCTCTGTATTGCGCCCGGCAATATCTGGTGGATGAAACTCTGAGCCATGCCCGGCTCTCATCCACGCATCGCCACGCCCGTGGCTTTCCCGCCTGCCTGACGCAGAATATCGCCAACGGCAATACGCTGGTGATGAACGCCACCGCCGCATCGCTGGTGGCGAGCGCCGGTTATCCGCAGGAAACCGTGCATGACTGGTGGAGCTATATCGTGGTCTCGGCCTGCGGCGGCCGGATTGAGTTCGATGAACGGCCACAAGTACTGTACCGGATGCATAAGCATAATCTGATCGGACGTTCGCAGCCCTTGCACCGGCGCGCTTTGGCCGCGCTGCGACGCGGGCCGGCGGTGTATATGACGATGCTGCACCGCCATGCCGACATGCTGGAAGCCCAGGCCGGGCGGATGCCGGCGCAGGCGCGGCAGGATTTACGGCTGGTGCAGGCCGGCCTGCGCGGCGGGCTCGCGGCACGGATCGGGGCATTGCGCTGCCAGCGCTTCCGGCGCAGCACCTGGCTGGAGAATATTCTGTTCAGCTGGTGGTTCATCCGCAGCGCGCCGGCCAACCGCCCCGCCCAACTCACCGGCGGCCCCGCCTGGAAGTTGGCGGAGCCCCAGGTAAAGCCAACGAAAGCGGTCTGACGAAAGCTGCTTACGAAAGCTCCTCGCGGATGTCCTGCCACTCCTCGGTAAACGGCTTTTTGCGGAAAGTCGCCCAGAAGAAGTTCATGGTGTAGCGCAGGCCGATGGTGAACACGCCCTCGCCCACCAGGCGGCGGCCAGAGGATTGCGCCGGCAGGCGGAAGGTGAACTTCACGCGCCCGACCTTGGACAGGCGGTTGGCCATGTCGGTATCCTCGCCATAAAAGGAGAAGCGGTGGTCGGGATTGCCGAGTTTCAGCATCGCCTCGCGCTTGACCACGAAATTGCCGCCCTGGAGCATGGCGCCGACATTGAGGATATAGTGGTTGATGACATAAGCCAGCCAGGCCATGCGGTAATACGAGGCCACCACCATGTTCACCCGCTTGGGCACGCCGTAATATTCATAAGGACCGGACAGGCCGACAAGGTTGCGCGTGCGCTCGAACTGGCGGAGCACCTCGGAGAGCCAGCCGGGGGGGATGATCGTGTCAGCGTCGATATTGGCGATGAGCTCGCCGGTGGAATAGGCGAAGCCGCACCAGCGCGCCTGCACCAGCCCCTTGCGCGGCTCATCCACCACCCGCACGCCCGCAATGCCCTCGGCCACGGCGCGGGTGTTATCCGTGCTGGCATTGTTGACGACGATGATTTCGGCATCTTCACCCAGTATTTTGCCGGCACGCGCGATTTCGTCGCGGATGGCGTGCAGGGAACGCGGCAGCAGGACCTGTTCGTTATAGGCTGGGACGACGAAACTGATTTTCATGAACGGGAACTCCAGACGACTCGGGGCATTACCCTTTTAGGCTCCCTATCAACAGGGGATGCAGGTTTAAATCGAATGACAGTTTAACGACAGTTAACGTAACGTCATGTGCTGTGTCTTAGTATATCAGGCCATTGGCTGTCGGCCTGAAGGCGTGAAGCGGGATGGAGGTTGACAGGGGGGCGCGGGGGCGGCATACCGCGCCACCTGATTTGACCCATTTGCTTGAGAGTTCTTATGAAGATCCGTAACTCCCTGAAATCCGCGAAAACCCGCGACAAGAATTGCCGCGTCGTCCGCCGTCATGGCCGGGTGTACGTGATCAACAAGAAGAATCCCCGCATGAAAGCCCGCCAGGGCTAAGGCATGCCGCGGATTATGTGAGGCAAAAGCCCGGCGTTCTGCCGGGCTTTTTTTTACTCCGCGGCGGCGGATGTGCCCTGCGCGGGCAGGCTATGCGGGCCGGAGCGGCTGAGCACCTGGACAAAAACATCCGCCGGCAGCGGGCGGTGGAACAGAAAGCCCTGGGCCTGGCCGCAGCCATAGGAGATCAGCAGGGCCGCCTGTTCATTGTTTTCCACGCCCTCGGCGGTAACCACCATGTTCATGCGCTCGGCCAGGCCGATAATGGCCAGGATGATCGAGCTGTCATCCTTCTCATAGCCGAGGTCGCGGATGAAGGAGCGGTCGATCTTGACCTTGTCGAAGGGGAAGCGGCGCAGGTAGGAGAGCGAGGAATAGCCCGTGCCGAAATCGTCCAGGGCGATGCGCACGCCGCCCTCATGCAGGCTCCATAGGGCCTCCTCGGTCTGCTCGGTATGGTCGAGCATGACCGATTCGACGATTTCGAGCTCGAGCCGGGCGGGATCGAGCCCGGTGCTTTGCAGAACCTCCAGCACGGTCGCCACCAGCTGAGGCTCGCGCAGTTGCAGCGGCGAGAGATTGACGGCGATGCTGACCGGCACCGGCCAGGCGGCCGCGGCGGCGCAGGCCTCGCGCAGCACCCATTCACCGATTTCAACGATCAGCCCGGTCTCCTCGGCGATGGCGATGAATTCGCCCGGCGGCAGCAGGCCGCGTTCGGGATGCTGCCAGCGGATGAGCGCCTCCGCCCCGGAGATAAGGCCCGTGGTGAGGTCGATAACCGGCTGATAGTGCAGCACGAATTCCCCGGCCGCCACGGCGCGGCGCAGCGCCGCCTGCAGGATGCGCCTGCCCTGCACGCGTTCATCCATCTCCGGATCGTAGAGCCGCGCCACGCCGCGCCCGTCGGTTTTCGCGCGGTACAGAGCGAGATCGGCGTTTTTCAGCAATATCGCGGGGGTGTTGCCGTCGCCCGGAGCCATGGTGACGCCGGCGCTCACGCCGATCTGCACGAGCTGGCC
>JAKBAV010000069.1 GCA_021826225.1 Pseudomonadota bacterium
GTGTTTTACGGCTTGATCCCGATCAACCGGACCTATTGGGTGCTCGACCACGGTGCGGATTATAACTGGTTCATCTTCACGGATCCGGGCTTCAGGAATATGTCAATCTTCACCCGCACGCCGCGCCCATCCGCGGCGGAGGTACGCGCGCTTACCGCACGGGCCAGGGCGCTGGGCTATGATACGGCAAAGCTCGAATATCCCGCCGAATTCCCGCCGGGGGCGGGTTGAGCCTTTACGGCGGCGCGGCGCCGGAAGACTGGGGCGTGGGGAGCAATGTGTCGCCGGGCGGCAACTCCACGTCGTCAAGCGGCACCTCATCATAAGAGAGGCTCTGGGCGACGGCACTATCACCATTGGCGGCGGTGAATTTGAGCAACAGCCCGTCCGGGGTCACGCACAGCATGGCGCCCTGGCTGGCGGCGCTGGTGGAGATATAATCCGTGCAGTCTTGCCCGGCGATGGTTTCCGTCGCCCCGGCCGTCACCTCGCCGTTGCCGTTGCTTATATCGCCTTCAACCGCCTGCATTTCCGTAACGAGTGCGGGCTGCTCCAGATAATGCTGGAGTTGCGGCAATATGATTTTGGCGTCATCGGCATTGAAATCGTAAAGAATATAGGCATCGCCGGCATAGAGCGCCGCCGTGGCGCCGGATTGCGGGGTGAGGCGCAGCACATTGGCGCTCTTGCTGTATTCCACCGCGATGGTTTGCGGGCCGCGCGCATTGGTGAACAGATAGATGCCGCTCACATCATGGCTCGGAACCAGGCTGGGGAGCGGATCGGCCAGGGCCGGCATGGCCAGCAAGGTGGCGGCCAGGGCGGTGGCGAGACGGCGCATGCGGACCTCCTGCGTGGATGTTACGAAGCCATAACACCGGCATAAGCCATGGCCAAGCCTGTGAAAAAACCGTAAAGCCGCGCCAGGATTTTATGGGGTACGGGATGATGAGCGAAGCGAAACAGCCGGTAATCGGGGTCATCGGCGGGTCGGGTCTGTATAATATAGAGGGGCTGACCGATACGAAATGGGTGAAGGTGGAGACACCCTGGGGCGAGCCCTCGGATGAGTTTCTGACCGGCATGTTCGGCGGCCTTAAAGTGGTGTTCCTGCCACGGCATGGGCGCGGCCACCGGCTTTCGCCGTCATCGCTCAACTACCGTGCCAATATCGATGCCATGAAGCGGCTGGGTGTGACGGATATCCTGTCGATGTCAGCCGTGGGCTCGCTGAAGGAGGAGCTGCCGCCTGGGCATTTCGTCATCGTCGACCAGTTCATCGACCGCAGCTTCGCGCGTGAGAAGAGTTTCTTCGGGCCGGGCATGGTGGCGCATGTGTCCATGGCGCATCCCACCTGCCCGCGCCTGGGCGATGCGCTGGAGGCCAGCCTTAAGGTGCTCGGCCTGCCGCATACGCGGGGTGGCACGTATCTGGTGATGGAGGGGCCGCAATTCTCGACCCTGGCCGAGAGCAATCTGTACCGGAGCTGGGGCTGCGCCGTAATCGGCATGACCAACATGCCGGAAGCCAAGCTCGCCCGCGAGGCCGAGATTGATTACGCCAGCGTGGCAATGGTGACGGATTACGATTGCTGGCACGAGGACCATGACGCGGTGACCGTGGACCAGGTGATCAAAGTGCTGCTGAGCAATGCCGAGCACGCCCGCGGCCTGGTGAAGGAGGTGCTACCGCGCATCGCCGCCCCCCGCCCGCTTTGCCCCGCCGGCTGCGATACGGCGCTGCAATACGCGCTGATTACGGCACCCGAGGCCCGCGACCCGGCGGTGCTGGCGAAACTGGAGGCGGTGGCCGGGCGGGTGCTGTAAGCCCCACAGACCAGGTACCAGCAAGTGGCGGCATTGCCGAAAACGCGCGGCAATGCGCCAGCATGTATTGTAACATGTATTGTAAGCTGCCGGGAATTTCCGCTAGGCCGGGAAATCAGGCTTCAAGGACCAGAAAAATGCAAGGCATGGGAACACAAGACGGAGAAAAAGCGGGGGAAACCTGCCCGTTCGAATTCAATTTTAACCCGGAAACGTTCAAACCGGGCGATACGGTGAGCTACCGCGTGCCCGAGCTGGGGGATTTCCCCTTCGTCGGCACCATACTCGCGGTGTTCGACGATTATGTCGAAATCTCCCCCAACGACCCCAAGGAACCCGACAAACGCATGCGCGGTAGCCGGGAGAGCCGGCCGATCGTGCCTGGGTCGGAGGCGCTGTAAGGTAAAAAGGCCAGGGGCTCTGCCCCTGGCCCCCGCCGGGGCCTGAGGCCCCGGCTTAAGACATAAAAAAGAGGCCTGCCTCCGTGCTGTTTCAAACAGCTAGGTGGCAGGCCTCTTTTTTATGTCTTTACTAATGGGGTCTGGGCCTCAGGCCCAGTGGGGGTCCAGGGGGCAAAGCCCCCTGGCCTTTTACCTCTTAGTCCTCCGTCGCCTGGTTACGGCGGCGGATGGCGGCGCCCAAGATGTCGCCGAGGGAGGCACCCGAGTCGGACGAGCCGTATTCGGTGATGGCGTGCTTGTCCTCGTCGATCTCCTTGCCCTTGATGGTGAGCTGGAGCTTGCGGGCGGCGCGGTCGACGGCCGTGATCTTGGCGTCGATGGTATCGCCGATGGCGAAGCGCTCGGGGCGCTGTTCGGCTTTGTCACGCGCCAGTTCGGCGCGGCGGATGAAGCCGGTCAGCACGTCGTCCACCTTCACTTCAACGCCATTGCTCTGCACGGCGGTGACCACGCAGGTGACGATCTGGTTCTTGTGGACCTTGTCGAGCACGCCGGCGGCCGGATCGACCGCGAGCTGCTTGATGCCGAGCGAGATGCGCTCCTTCTCAATGTCGATATCGAGCACTTTCGCCTTGACGATGGCGCCCTTCTCGAACTTGGCGATGGCGGTCTCGCCGGCTTCGTCCCAGGAGAGGTCGGACATGTGGATCATGCCGTCAATTTCCGCGCCCACGGCGATGAACAGGCCGAACTCGGTGATGTTGCGGATTTCGCCTTCCAGTTCGGAGCCGATCGGGTGCTCGTCCTGGAACTCTTCCCAGGGGTTACGGGCAACCTGCTTGAGGCCCAGGCTGATGCGGCGCTTGGAGGCGTCGACATCGAGCACGACAACGTCGACTTCCTGGCTGGTCGAGACGATCTTGCCGGGATGCGCGTTCTTCTTGGTCCAGGACATTTCGGACACGTGGACGAGACCCTCGACCCCGGCTTCCAGCTCCACGAAGGCGCCGTAATCGGTGATGTTGGTAACGCGGCCGGAGGCTTTGACGCCGGGCGGGTACTTGGCGTCAACGCCTTCCCAGGGATCGGCCTCAAGCTGCTTCATGCCCAGGCTGATGCGCTGCGTATCGGCGTTGAAGCGGATGACCTGAACCTTGACCGGCTGGCCGATGACCAGGGCCTCGGCCGGGTGGTTGATGCGCTTCCAGGCGATATCCGTGACATGCAGCAGGCCGTCGACGCCGCCGAGATCGACGAAGGCGCCGTAATCGGTGATGTTCTTGACCACGCCGTCGAGGATCTGGCCCTCTTTCAGGCCATGGATCAGCTCGGAGCGCTGCTCGGCGCGGGTTTCCTCAAGCACGGCGCGGCGCGAGACGACGATGTTGCCGCGCTGGCGGTCCATTTTCAGAATTTGGAAGGGCTGTGACATGCCCATCAGCGGGCCGACATCGCGCACGGGGCGGATATCGACCTGGCTGCCGGGAAGGAATGCGGTTGCGCCGCCGAGATCAACTGTAAAACCGCCTTTGACGCGGCCATGGATGATGCCGTTGACGCGGGTCTGGGCTTCAAAAGCCTTTTCGAGCTGGGTCCAGCTCTCTTCGCGACGGGCTTTTTCACGGCTGAGGACCATGGAGCCGTCTTTATCTTCATAGCGTTCGATATAGAGGTCGAACACATCGCCGGGGTTGACTTCCGGGCGGGCGCCGACGGGCGCGAATTCGCGGAGCGGAACACGGCCTTCGGATTTGAGGCCGACATCGACAATGACGAAATCGTCGTCGATGCGGAGCACGATGCCGGAGACGACGGAGCCTTCAAACCCGGCGCCGGCGCCGAGCGAGGATTCGAGGAGGGCGGCGAAATCATCGGGGCCGGAATAGGCGGGAGCGTCCGAGTGACGGATGGCGTGGGAGGATGAAGCCATGTGGCTGGGTGTGTCCTTAAAGCGGGGCTGCAAGCCCGGTTGGTATGCGCGGCACGCCTGCTCCAGGACCATCGACCCCAAAACAACGTGAAACGGCTAGAGCATCCTTGCCTGTGGCCAAGGATGTCCGGTTGACGATGCGGGGTGGTTTAGCCCGAAGCGGGGCGATGTCAAGCAATATCGTTTTCGCGCCATGCCGGATAGCGCAGCCTGTTGCTCTGAGGCGAATACCGTGTCCTTAGGCATAAGGGGCATGAAAGTCACGCGATCCTCCATATTGGCATATTGCGGCCGCGCAGGCCGCCTCCTCGGCCGGCCGCGCTGGCTGGCCGGGCTGTTCCTGCTTTGCGCCCTGCCCACCGGGCTTGGCATCGCCCTGCTCACGCCCATCGACATGTTTTCCGACGAGTTTGCCCATATCGGCCGGGCGGATGCGCTGCGCTATGGCGAGATTCTGGGTGTGGCCGCGCCTGGCACGCCGCCCGGCATGGCGCGCGGCTTCGTGATCGTGAATACCGGGATTTTCAACGTCCTGCTCAACAAGGAATTCGCCGCCGCCTATCCCGACAAGCCGGTGCCGGCGCTGGCGCGGCGCGAGACGGAAGCCATAAAATGGGATAGTCGGCCGGCCTACTCCCCGAGCCAGATGGTGGAATATCTCCCCATATTCTACACGCCGGGCGCGCTGGGCCTGCTGGCCGGGGAGAAGCTCGGGTTTTCACCGCTGGATACCGTGTATCTGGGCCGTATCGCCATGCTGCTGGCCTTCATCGCCATGGGCACCGCGGCGCTGGCGCTGGCGCGGTTCGGCGCCGCGTTGCTTTTTGCCATTCTCACCCTGCCGGCCGTCCTTAATCTCGCCTCCTCGTATAATCAGGACGGCATGATGCTGGGCGCCTGCGTGCTCGCCACCGCGCTGCTGACGCGCGCCACCGCCGCGCCGGGGCGCTCCTGGTTCGCGGCCCTGGCTTTGCTCATCGCCGTGGTCTGCGCCAAGACGCCCTATGCCGCGCTGCTGCTGTTCTGCCTGCCGCCCTTGTGTGGACCAGGCTTCTGGCGCCGGGCCGGCTTCGTGCTGCTCGGCTTCGTGCCGCCGGGATTATGGCTGATCCACTGCATCCGCGCCGGCTTCATCGCCTATGGCCGGGCGCCCTACCAGCCTGGGCCGCTTTGGCCGGGGGGGCACGATATCTGGCTGACAACCGTGCAGCCGCATGACAACCTCCTCGTCCTGCTGGCGCATCCGGCGCAGCTCATCATTCTGCCGCTGGTCACGCTGAAGGCCTTCTGGTGGGCAACATGGCCGCTGTTGCTCGGCGGCATGGCCTCGGGCAATCTGCGGATCCCCGCCTGGGAATATCCCTGCCTGATCTTCGCCCTCGCCGCCGCCGCGCTGGAAGCACTATCCGGGCGCCCGGCGGGATGGCGGGTATGGGATGCCGGCTTCGCCGCGCTGGCGCTGTTCGCCGCCTTCATCGGCATGGAGATCGCGCTCTACGTAACCTTCACCAGTGTCGGGCTGCCCTATATCGAAGGCGTGAGCGGGCGCTATTTTCTGCCCCTGATGCCGTTTTCCGTGTTTCTGCTCGGCTATGCGGGCAGCCGGCTCGCGCGCCTGCCGCACCTGGCCATGGGCTGGTTCTGCCTTCCGGCAATGGCCATGGCGCTCGTGAATATCTATGTCCTGCCGGCGCTTATGTTCCATGTTTTCCGCATGCCGGGGCCCTGACGGGGCTGGTGCGGCGGAACGCAGCTTAGCGTCCGGCACAGGCTTCATGTTCCAGGATTAACTGCTATAAGCCGCACGCGATGACAAAAATCCCCAGCTCCCTCCCCCGCGCCGCTTTGCTCTCTTTGGCCCTTGCGTCCGCAGGGCTCCTTGGCGGCTGCTCGGCACTCCTCAACAGCGCCGATAAAAACGGCGATTTCCCGCAAGGCGTCGTGCCGCCGCCGGATCAGGCCTATGCCATGGGCCTGAGCTATATGCAGAAGGGCGATTACCAGCGGGCGTCCAAGGATTTCCAGGCGGTGGAGGAAAACTATCCGTATTCCACATGGGCCACCCATGCCGAATTGCTGACCGGCTACGCCCAGTACAAGAACCTGAACTATGACGATGCGATCAGCTCACTCAACCGCTTCGTGCAGCTCCACCCGGAGAACCAGGAAACGGCCTACGCCTATTACCTGATAGCCTTGTGCTATTATGAGCAGATCGAGGACGTGCAGCGCGACCAGACAGCGACCTATGAAAGCATAACGGCGCTGAACAATGTGATCATCCGCTTCCCCGATACCGCCTATGCCCGCGACGCGCGGATAAAACTGCGCCTGGCGAATGACCGGCTGGCCGGGCATGACATGGTGATCGCCCGCTATTACGAAAAGCAGCACCTCTATGCCGCCGCCGTGGGGCGCTTCCAGGATGTGGTGACGAATTACCAGCAGACGACCTATGTGCCGGAGGCGCTGGAGCGGCTGGTGGAGGTGTACCTGAACCTCGGCCTGCCGGGTGAAGCGGTGCGCGCGGCCTCGGTGCTGGGCTATAACTACCCCGGCAGCAGCTGGTACGAAACCGCCTATGGCAAGCTCCAGGACCATGGGCTGGTGAACGCGGCGGATACGGTGCCGGCGGACGGGACGCCGGGAGCGCCGCTGGCCGCGCCGCGTCACCACCATTGGTACTGGCCGTTCTAAGCACGGATGCTGCTCTCCCTCTCGATCCGCGATGTGGTGTTGATCGAGCGGCTGGACCTGCATTTTGCCGCCGGGCTGACGGCGCTGACCGGCGAGACCGGCGCCGGTAAATCGATATTGCTCGATAGTCTCGGCCTGGCGCTGGGCGCGCGCGCCGATTCGGGGCTGATCCGCTCGGGTGCCGAGCAGGCCGTGGTCGCGGCGCAATTCGCCGTGGATGGCGCCCATGCAGCCCAGGCGCTGCTGGCGGAACACGGGCTCGAATCGGGTGGTGAAATTCTGGTGCGGCGGATTGTCGGGCGCGATGGCCGCTCGCGCGCCCTGGTGAACGACCAGCCGGTGAGCGTGGGGTTTCTCAAAAACCTGGCGGCGCTGCTCATCGAGGTGCAAGGCCAGCACGAGCAGGTCGGGCTGGCCGATCCGGCGAACCATATCCTGCTGCTCGATTCCTTCGGCGTGCCGGTGGCCGCGCGGGCGGATGTGGCGGCGGCGCATAAAGCCTGGCGCGAGGCAGCGGTAAGGCTGGCCGAGGCGGAGCGGAAAATCGAGGAGACGGCGCGGGAAGAGGAGTTTCTGCGCCATGCGGCCGATGAGCTGGGCCGGCTGAACCCCGTGGCGGGGGAAGAGGACGCGCTGGCCGCCGAGCGGCTGCGGCTCCAGGCCGGCGAACGGCGGGCCGAGGCGATTGCCGCCGCCATTGCCGAATTACGGCCAAAAGACCGCCGCGCCAGCGGCCCGGGAGCGGCTTTGCGCGGCGCGGCGCGGGCCCTGGCCCGCGTGACCGTGCCGGCCGGTGCGGTTAACCCGGCGGGGCCGGCCATGGCGGCGATCGAGCGGGCGGAGGTCGCCCTTGCCGAGGCCGAGGATTTTCTGGACCGCATGGCGGCAACCGAAGAGGATGACCCGCGCGCGCTGGAGGCGGTGGAGGAACGGCTGTTCGCGCTGCGCGCGGTGGCGCGCAAGCATGGCGTGCAGGTGGCGGCGCTGGCGGAATTTCTGGCGGATCTGCGCGCCCGGCTGGCGGCACTTGAGAGCGGGGTGGCGGATATCGCCGCGCTGTCGAAGCAGGTGGTTTCGCTCCGGGCGGATTATGTGGCGAAGGCGGCGGAACTCTCCGCTTTGCGTGAGACGGCGGCGCGGGCGCTGGAGGCGGCGATCGGCGCTGAGCTGCCGCCATTGAAACTGGAACGCGCGCGATTCGTTGTGGAACGCAGTATGCTGGCGGAATCCGGCTGGGGCGCGCGCGGGGCGGATGGCGTTAAATTTCTCATCGCCACCAATCCGGGCGAGGCGCCGGGGGCGTTGGATAAAATCGCCTCGGGCGGCGAGCTGTCACGGCTGATGCTGGCGATGAAGGTGGTGCTGACTTCGGGTGCGGGGATCGAGACATTGATTTTCGACGAGGTGGATAGCGGCATTGGCGGGGCGACGGCGGCGGCGGTGGGCGAGCGCCTGGCCCGTGTGGCCGAGGGCGTGCAGGTGCTGGTGGTAACACACAGCCCGCAAGTGGCGGCGCGCGGCGCGGCGCAGTTACGCGTGGCCAAGCGCGTGAGGGCCGAACGCGCGGTGACGGAGGTGGATGTGATATCCGGGGATGAGCGGCGCGAAGAGATTGCGCGGATGCTGGCGGGGGAATTCGTGACCGATGCGGCGCGCCAGGCGGCGATGAGTTTGCTGGCGCGATGAGCGAGGCGGCCAGGCTCCGGGATCTGACGGCCCGCATCGAGGCCGCGAACGCGGCGTATCATGAGCGCGACGAGCCGGAAATTTCCGACGCTGAGTATGATTCTTTGCGCCGCGAGGCCGAGGAAATCCTGGCGGCGCATCCAGAGCTGCGAGCGGAGGCCAAAGCCCTCACGCAGATCGGCGGGAAACCGGCTTCCGGGTTCAAAAAAATCAAACACCGCACGCCGATGCTCTCGCTCGACAACGTGTTTTCGGCGGAGGATTTTTCCGAGTTCTGGCAGGGCAAAAGCCGGTTTCTCGGGCATGAGGGCGCGTGGCAGGTTGTCGCCGAACCCAAGATCGATGGGCTCTCCATTTCACTCACTTACGAGGCGCGCAAATTTGTCCGCGCGGCAACGCGTGGCGATGGCGAAGAGGGCGAGGATGTTACGGCGAATATTCTGACCCTGGAAACACTGCCGCGCGAACTGCCGCAGGACGCGCCGGATTTCATTGAAATCCGCGGCGAGGTCTATATGACCAAGGCGGATTTTCTGGCGCTGAATGAATCCCAGGAGCGCAAATTCGCCAATCCGCGCAACGCCGCGGCGGGGAGCTTGCGCCAGCTCGATGCGCGGATCACGGCGAAACGCAAATTATCGCTGTTCGCCTACGCCCAGGGCGAGACTTCCGCGCCGGTGGCGGGAACGCATTGGGAATATCTGGCGGCGCTGCAAGGCTGGGGTTTCGCGGTCAACCCGCTTTCGAAACTCATTGCCGAAGCCGAGGCGGAAGCCTTTCAGGCCGGGATTGGCGCGGCGCGGGCCGAACTGCCCTATGATATCGATGGCGTGGTCTACAAGGTTAACGATCTGCGGCTGCAGGCGCGGCTCGGTTTTGTCGGGCGGGCGCCGCGCTGGGCCTGCGCGTGGAAATTTCCGGCGGAGAAGGCGAGCAGCCGGATCGAGAGCATCGAGATCAATGTCGGGCGGACGGGCGCGCTCACACCACGGGCCAGGCTGACGCCCGTAAATGTCGGCGGCGTGCTGGTGACCTATGCTACATTGCATAATGAGGATGAAATCCTGCGCAAAAATCTGCGCGTGGGCGATATCGTGGAATTGCAGCGCGCCGGGGACGTGATTCCGCAGATTCTGCGGGTGATTGAACCAGGTGGTGGCGCGCCCTATGAATTTCCCGATCATTGCCCGGTTTGCGGCTCGCGCGCGGTGCGGACTGATGACGATGTGGTGCGGCGCTGCACGGGCGGGCTGTCATGCCCGGCGCAGGTCGTGGAGCGGCTGATCCATTTTTGCGCGCGCGGGGCGTTCGACATCGAGGGCATGGGCGAGAAAACCATTCAGGAATTTTATGCGGCGGGCTGGCTGCATGATGCGGCAGATGTGTTTGCCCTGCCCGCGCATGAGGATGAGATTGCCCAACGCGAGGGCTGGGGGCCGGTTTCAGCCGCGAAACTCTCCGCCGCCATCGCGGCACGGCGGCAAATCGGCCTCGCCAAATTCATCTACGCGCTCGGCATCCGGCGAATTGGCGAGAATAACGCGAAGCTGCTGGCGCGGCATTACGGCGGTTACGCGGCGTGGAAGGCGGGGATGCTCGCGGCCGGGGAGATCGGCTCGGATGCGCGGCTGGAGCTGGGCTCGATCTCCGGCATAGGTCCGGCGATCGCCACGGACCTCGCGGCGTTTTTCGCGGAGGCGCATAATCTGCGCACGCTGGCGCGGCTGGAGGGCGAGGTGAGCGTGCTGGATGCGGTGAGTGCCGCCACTTCCGATTCGCCATTTGCCGGCAAAGTGCTGGTGTTTACCGGGACGTTGACCATGGCGCGGCCGGAGGCCAAGGCGCGGGCCGAGGCGCTGGGCGCGAAAGTTACCGAATCGGTTTCCAAGAAGACGGATTTCGTGGTGGTCGGCGCGGAGGCCGGGAGCAAGGCAAAGAAAGCGGCGGCGCTCGGTGTTCGGACGCTGACGGAAGATGAGTTCCGCGCGATGGCGGGGTTTTGAGGCCGTGCTAAAAGGCCAGGGCAAAGCGGGAGCAGAAACATGATCGAGCAAGCCCTGGCCGCGTTCCTGCTCGCCTTCCCTGCCCTGTTTTCCATCGTCAACCCGCCGGGCGGTGCGATCATCTTCAATGAGGTGACGGCCGGGCACAGCCATGACCAGCGTGCCGCCCTGGCACGCCGGGTTGCCGTGTATTCCACCTTCGTGATGCTGGGTGCCTTGTGGTTCGGCACCTATGTGCTGAGCTTTTTCGGCGTCTCGCTCGATGCGTTGCGGATTGCCGGCGGGCTGGTTGTATCCGCGCGGGCATATGAGATGCTTTCGGCGCCGGGTAACACCCAGGAGCGCAAACAGCGCGAGGCGCAGCCGGCGGCGGGTGTTTCATCACGCGAGCTTGGCGGCTATGCGTTTTTTCCGCTCACTCTGCCGTTCACCACCGGGCCGGGGACCATCGCCGTGGCGATTTCGCTGGGCACGGCGCGGCCGGACAAATGGGCGGCGATGGGCGCCTTCTATGCCGGGGCGACCGGCGCGGTGCTGGCCATGGCGCTGCTCATCTGGGCCAGCTACGCCATGGCGGACCGGCTGGCGGCGGTGCTGGGCGAGACCGGGCGCGTCGTGGTGGCGCGGCTGGCGGCATTCCTGCTGCTCGGCATCGGGGTACAGATCGCGCTCAACGGCATCGTGCCGGTATTGCACCGCGCGCTGGGCTGACCCGCGCGGCGCTGACCACGGAATAACCCTATACAGCTTGTTATAAGCTGGCTTATTATATGCTGGCTATGAACAAGGAATTCGAGCGCGATCTGTTCATCCTGATCCACGACGTGGCGAGGCTCTCGCGCGTGGAAGCTGACAGACGCGCCCGGCGCATGGGGATGACGCGGGCGCAATGGGGCATCATCCGGCGCCTGGCAAGCGCGCCCGGCCGCAGCCAGAAGGAGCTGGCCGATCTGCTGGAGGTTGAACCCATTACCGTGGCCCGCATGGTCGATCGGCTGGAGGCTGCCGGCATGGTGGAACGCCGGGCGGATGAGCAGGACCGGCGCATCTGGCGGCTGCATCTGCTGCCGGCGGCGATGGATCTGCTGAAGGACATCAACCAGGAGCTGGGCGCTCTCGCCGATTTCAGCGGCACCGGGCTGACGCTGGCGCAGCGCGAGGTGATGGTGGACGGGCTGCTGCGTATCAAGGCGAATCTGCTGAGCATGGATAGCGGGCCGGCAGCTTTGCTCTTGCGGCCGGCCGGCGTGCCCGGCGGCAACGCCACCAGTGACGCCGCCGAGTAAATTAAACACTCAGATTTATTTAAGTATTGAAGAGGAAGACTTTCGATATGTCGCAGGCGAACATTGCAGGACGCGAACAGGATGTGTCCGGATCCGGTCTGGCCGCGGTGCAGCGGGCGAATCGCGGCAGGCTGCTGCGCCCGGTGCTCATGGTGGGCGGCGTGCTGGTGGTTGTGCTGGCGGCGCTGTTCATCTGGCTGTTCGGCGGCCGCTATATCTCGACCGATGATTCCTATGTCGATGCCGCGAAAGTCTCGCTCTCGACCGATGTGTCCGGGCTGGTCGACGAGGTGTATGTGCATGACAACCAGCATGTGGTGGCGGGCCAGCCTTTGTTCAGCCTCGGGCAGTCCAGCTACGCCATAGCGGTGGCGCATGCCAAGGCCGAGGTGGCGCAGGCGGTGGAGGATATAAACGGCACCAAACGCGCCTATGAGCAGGCTCTGGCCCAGCTGCAGGGCGCGGCCGTGCAGGTGCGAAAGGACCAGGCGGATGTGGCGCGCTATGCCGCCGTGGTGACCAAAGGCGGCGTGACACGCGCCATGTATGATGATGCCCGCTACACGCTGGAAGCCGACCAGGACCGCCTGGCCGAGCTGCAGCAGGCGGCTGGGCAGCAGCTGACCAAGCTGCAGGGCAATCCCAACATCACGCCGCAGGAGACGCCGCAATATCAGCAGGCCGATGCCGATTTGCAGGATGCCGAGCGCAACCTCGCCCATACCATCGTGAAGGCGCCTTATTCCGGTACGGTGACGCAGGTGGAGCAGTTGCAGCGCGGCATGTTTCTGCCGGCCGGTACCGCCGCGTTCGGCCTTGTCTCGGATACGGATGTGTTCGTGACGGCGCAGCCCAAGGAAGACCAGCTCACCTGGGTGCGGCCGGGCCAGAGCGTGGATGTCTCCGTCGACGCTTATCCCGGGCAGCATTGGAAGGCCGAGGTGGAGAGCATCTCCCCGGCCTCGGGCTCGGAATTTTCCATCCTGCCGGCGCAGAATTCCTCGGGCAACTGGGTGAAGGTGGTGCAGCGCATTCCGGTGCGGATCAAAATCCTCTCCGGCCCCACGGACCTGCCGCTGCTGGCCGGCATGAGCGCCGAGGTCAGCATCGACACCAATCATCA
>JAKBAV010000070.1 GCA_021826225.1 Pseudomonadota bacterium
GGAAATCACTCTCCGTTTCGCCCGGATGCCCGACAATGAAATCCGAGGAAAACGCGATATCCGCCCGCGCCGCGCGCAAGCGGTCCACCATCCGCCGGAAATGATCCGCGTCATGCTTGCGGTTCATGGCGCGCAAAATCCTGTCGGAGCCGGACTGCACCGGCAAATGCAGAAACGGCAGCAGCTTGGGGTTGTCCCGGTGCGCCAGGATCAACTCGTCGGACATGTCGTTGGGGTGCGAGGTGGTATAGCGCAGCCGCTCCAGCCCGTCGATTTCCGCCATTTCCGCGAGCAGCCGGGGCAGCCCCCAGGCGGCGCCATCCGGCCCCGCGCCATGGTAGGCGTTCACATTCTGCCCGAGCAGCGCGATCTCCCTGGCACCCAGCGCCACCATGCGCCGCGCCTCGGCCAGCACGCTCAGCGCCGGGCGCGAGGCTTCCGCCCCTCGCGTATAGGGCACCACGCAGAAGGAGCAGAATTTATCGCAGCCCTCCTGGATGGAGAGATACGAGACCACACCCTGCGGCGCCGCCACATCCGGCAGATGGTCGAATTTCTGGTCCACCGGAAACTCGGTATCGATGACGACACCCTGCTTGCGATGCGCCGCCGCGATCAGTTCCGGCAGGCGGTGATAGGATTGCGGCCCGACCACGAGATCGACATAAGGCGCGCGTTTCGCCAGCACCTCGCCCTCGGCCTGCGCCACGCAGCCGGTTACCGCGATCATCATGTTGCCGCCCTGCGCCTCCTTCATCACGCGCAGCCGGCCGAGGGCCGAGAAAACCTTTTCCTCGGCCCGCTCGCGGATATGGCAGGTATTCATGATCACCATGTCAGCACCTTCCGGCGCATCGACGGTGGTATAGCCGAGCGGGCGCAAAATATCGGCCATGCGCGCGCTGTCATACACGTTCATCTGGCAGCCATGCGTCACGACGTGGAGTTTACGGGGGGTGCGGCCGGGCGCGGTGAAATCGGTTGCGTTAGGCTCTGATGCGGTAGGCTTGGGCGCGTTCATACTTCAAGGTCCATCCGGTTTACCCGGAGGGAAAAGCGCCTGGCGGCAAGACAGGTCAAGGTCAACAGGGTCAAATGGACAAGATCCTCCTGAACGTGAGGCAATTTCGCTACGGATGGGCGCGCCGTGTCAAGCTATTTCCAGTGACGTTTTGGTGGTGCGCCGGTAACCTCAACCAGATAAATTCAACCAAGCGGGCGGCCCTGGCGCAATGCCGCCGCCGCCGCCGCGATCCAGCCCTCCAGCGCCGCACTCAGGGTCTTGCGGTTTTTATGGACGCCCGGCGGCACTGGCGGGCCGAGCACGATGGTCGCGCGGAAGCTGCCGCGCCGTTCGAGCTGCATGAAATGCGGCGCCAGCGCCATATCGCCATACCAGGCCAGCTCCGCCCGGTCGCCGCGCCGCACCGGCAGCCCGTCCAGCTCATCATAGACAATCGCCACCGGCTGCACCACCGGACGGGCCGGACAGAATGCCAGGGTGAAAAACGCCGAGGAAAACGGCAGCACACGGTTGCCATCCGACGTCGTGCCCTCGGGAAACAGCAGTATATTATCCCCCGCCGCCAGCCGGTGCTCCAGCTCGCGCTGCTCCTGACCCACGGTTTCGCGCGCGCGGGAGACGAAAATCGTCCGCCCCAGCCGTGCGATGAGCCCGACCACCGGCCACCCCGCGACATCGCCTTTCGCCACGAAACAAGCCGGCAGCACCGCGCCGAGGGCCACGATATCCAGCCAGGAGCTGTGATTGGCGATGAACATCACCGGCCGCGCCGCCGGCAGCGCGCCGATCACGCGCAGCCGCAGCCCCAGAATCCACGCCACGCCACGCCAATACGTCTGGGCAAAGCGCGCCTTGCCCGGCCCGGCGCGGGTTAGCAGCATGGCCTGCACCGGGATGGCGAGCAGCGTCCACGCCACCACCAGTGCGAGCCGGAGGCCGAGCCTGATCAGGGGGCCGAACCTTTGAGCATGCCGCGCAGATCATGCATGATCGGCTCGGGATCGGCCCCCAGCGTATCGCGCACCACCTCCACCCAGTCGCCGACATCCTCAACCTTGGTCGGGTTGTCGCGCAGCAATTCGCGCTTGATGAAGGGAAAGCCGGAAATCAGGAGCTGGCGCCATAAATCCGAGGTCGGGTTCAAAGCCACGCGCCGCGCCACGCCATCGCGGATACGCAGGATCTGTAATTTACGTGTGATCTGGATCGGATCCGCCTTGCCGATCTCGCTCTCATCCTCATCGATCAGCTTTTCCAGCTCGGCGCGGTTGGCCAGTTTAACCAGCGACTCATAGCCCCAGAGCGCCGCGCAGCTTAAACCGCCTTGCATCATCGCCTGTGTCACGCCGATCTCATACGCTTTGACGATATAGGCCTTGACCGGCACCGGCCGCACCGATTGCCAGAATTCGCCGAACGCCTCGGCCCGGATCGCCCGCGGCCCGAAGGCGAGGAAGAAGGATTGCAGATGGTAGCGCACCTGCCAGCTCTCGGTCAGGCCCCAGATGTCCGCCTTGCCGTAATCCAGCCGGCGCAGCGTATCGCCCAAAGGCAGTAACGGGCCGAACACGCTGTCATTGGCGAAGATGATCTCCTCCGTATCGGCCCGGGGCAGGCGCAAATGCTCGAGCGCATCGCGCCAGGCGCCGAAATCATAGCCGATATTCTTGCGGATGATGACACAGGCGCAGATCGCCTGCAGCGCGACCAGCGCCTCGGGGCGGATATGCCCGGCATTGCTGACAAACACGACATCGCGCCCGTTCGCCTTCAACTCGCGCATATATTCCAGCAGCTGCCCGCGCACGACGCCGCGGCCGTCGAAATGCATGAACAAGGCGACTTTCGCGGCCAGAGCGATATCACCTTCCGGCCAGAGCTTCACGATCTGCCGCGTCGGGCGCAGCCGGCCGATCAGCCGCCCGAGAGGCACGGTGGAATACCATTTGCAAAATCGCAGCAGCGCAAAAATTGCCCGGGAGAAGCGCCGATTCATCTTTTAACCTTCAAGCTGGTGGCGCAGATCATCCGGTGCGCCCGGATAGGCGTCCATGAACGACTGCAAGAGTGACGTTGCTTCGGCGCCACGGTCGAGACGATGCAGCGTGATGACCTCACCGCGCAAGGCCGGCCAGAAAAGCGGGTCTGCTGCCTGCCCGCGCGGCGTCTGCTTCACCAGGCCATCGCGCAGCCGGGCAAAGGTGCCGGCCCCGCGCGGCCAGTCCTCCTCGCTCTGTAAATACAGAATACCGGCGGCGAACAGCGCATCCCGCGCCACGGGCGAGAAGAGCGGGCGCAGCTTGATCAAGGCGGGCTCAATGGCCAGCAGCACCAGCCGGGCCGGGGTAAAGGCTGCCTGATTGACCAGCATGGAAAAGGCAT
The DNA here is from genome assembly GCA_021826225.1 of Pseudomonadota bacterium. Lineage (GTDB taxonomy): Bacteria > Pseudomonadota > Alphaproteobacteria > Acetobacterales > Acetobacteraceae > Acidocella. The sequence continues at coordinate 3,407 of JAKBAV010000070.1, forward strand.
GAAACCCAAGATCGGTCAGCCGTGTCTCGTCCATGCCCGCCGCGCGCAATGCGGCGAGCCGCTGGGGCACGGCCTCGGCATCGCCATGGTCCGGATGCGCGTCCAGCATCAGGCGCGCGGCCAGCGCATCCAGCCGTGCCGCCGGGGCGCATGAGGCGATCCGGCGTTCCAGCCCGTCCGCCCCGGGCAGCTCCCGCGCGGCGGCAAACGCGCCGGCGTTCACCAGGCGGATGAAGCCATCCACATAAATGCCCGCGAGCCGCGCGGCATCGCCACCTTTCGCTTCCCATGCCGCGGCCCGGCGCGCCGCCTGGAGGGCGCGGCCGCGCTGCAGGTCGAGCATCAGCGCCGCCCAGCGCGCATCCCCGGCTGCCGCCCCGGCCCGCTGGTCCAAATTCTGCTGGTCCAAATTCTGCTGGTCCAGGTTCTGCAGCACCGGCTCCGCCGTCATCAGCGCCTCCGCCTCGTCATGCCGGCCCGCATTCACCAGCGTGGTGAAGCTGCCAAGGATCAACCCCGCGCGCCGGGCCGGATCGATCTCGTGCGCGGCCAGCAAAGCCGGCACCAAAGCCGCGTCGCCCGCCGCCAGTTCCAGCACGGCAAGGCTGAGCGCCGCATCCGCCGCCATTACCCCGCTCTGGCGGCGGATGAGGTCCGGCACGTCATGGGTGGCCGCGAACGCCCGCGCGGTATCGTGGCGCGCGGCATTGGTCAGGCGGATGAAGGCCTGCAGCAGCAGCGCCGCGCGGTGTTGCGGCGCCAGCGCCAAGCCTTCGAGCCGCGCGGGAATGGCCGCCGGGTCGCCGGTCGCGAGGTCCAGATCAACCAAGGCAAGCCGGGTATTGCGCGCCGCCTCCCCCTCCACCCGCGCCACCAGGCCGGGCACATCATGCGCGGCGCTGAAGCCGGTGGCATCATCATACCGCCCGGCATTGACCAGCCGCACGAAGGCTTCCAGCAGCACGGCATGGCTTTGCGCCGGGCTGAGCGGGCATGCCGCCAGCACGCCGCCGATGGCAGCCGGATCGCCCACCGCCAACGCCAGCATCGCCAGCGCCACGGCCGCATCCTGCCCGGATTTCTGTGCCGCATGGTTTCGCGCCAGCGCCGCGATGTCGTATTTCAGCGCAATATCCCGTGCCGCCTCGTTTCGCCCGGCATTGACCAGCCGGGTGAAGCCCAGCAGCCGCGGCGCCTCGGCCGCTTCGCCGGCATCATGGAGCCGGTCGGCGGCGGCAAATACGAGCAGCGCATCGGCGCCCGGCGCGAGATGGAAATTCACCAGGCTGAGCAGGGCGTTGCGCGCCAGCCCGGGCGGGATGGCCGCCCCCGGCATGGCGGGCAGCGCCGCCCGCAGCGCCGTGGCGGGGGCGATCGCCCCGGCATTCACCAGCTCGACAAAGCCGCGCCAGCCCGTTGCCTCATCGCCCAGCGCCACCAGCCCGGCCACGGCCTCGGCGCGTCCCGCCGCGGCGGCGCAAATGAGCAATTCCGTGCGCAGCAGCACGGCGAGGCTGGCCGAGAGCCCGTCCATAAGCGAGCGCCGGGCCAGCGCGTCCAGCAGCGCCGCCACCGCCGCCGCCGCCAGGCGCAGCATAGGCTCCAGCGCCGCGCGGCTTTCCCCGGCCGCGAGCCGCCGCATCGCCCGGCCGAACAGGATCATGCCAAGCCCCAGCGGCATAAGCTGGCACAAGGCGGACAGGCTGGCCTCGGCGGCGCGGGGGGGGAGTGCTGCCATCGTCTCCAGGTCCAGCCCGAAGCGTGCCCGGACCGCGGGGAGCAGCGCCGCCCAGGCAGCATCCGCCGCGGCCCAGTCGCCATCATTGGCGGCTTCGAAAATGCCCCGCCCGGCAAAGCCGAGCCGTAGATCGCCCAGTTCAGGGGTGCTGCGCGCCCGCTCGACCAGATAGCGCCGGTACAGCGCGCGGCGGGCCGCCTGGTCCCGCAGCAGGTCAAACGGCGCGGCGGAAGCGTAGGCGACCAGCGATGTGCCATCCGCCACGATGCGGATATGCGTGAAGCCGGCGGCGCGCAGCGCCATCTCCAGGCTTTGCCGGGTCTGCAGCACCGCATGCGCGCCGGGCGAGAGCAGCGGCAGCAGCACTGAAGCGGGTGTTTCCGGGGCGATATGCGCCGCATCCGGGGTCGAGAGGATGAGCACGCCGGTATCGCCGAGCGCGCGGCGCATGATGAGCAGAAAGGCCACGGGGTAGGAGACATGCTCGATCAGCTCGGTCGCCACCGCCACATCCCACGGGCCCAGCTCCAGATGCCGGACCGTGAAATATTCCTGGCACAGCGGCAGACCCAGCTCCTGCGTGCCAAAGGCGGCGAGCGGCGAAGGGTCGTAACCCACCCCGTCCCAGCCCCGCGCGCGTATGCAGAAATCCAGCCCGAAGCCGAAGGCGCCGCCGATTTCCAGCACTTTCGCGCCGGCCGGCTTGTCCAGCGCGGCGAGCTGAGCGGCTATCGGCCAGATGCCGGCGCCAAGCTGGACCTGGTAGCTGTCCCAGCCCAGCTGGATCAGCCGTTCCGTGCTGTAATCCATCATCATGGCGTTATCGACAAAGCGCACCGCGCAGGAAGGGCAGCTCTGCATGACGAAGCGGTGCTCATCCTCATGCGGGTCGGGCGGGCAGTAGCGTATGTCCAGCAGGCGCGGCACCGTGCCCAGCGCCCCGCAATTCGGGCACAGGGCAAACCCCGTCTGGCCGTCCAGCCACTCGATGTCGATATGCGGTGTCAGGGCGACCCGGCACCCCGCCGTCATGCGCCGGGTTCCCTCATGTGAAAAGTTCCGGCACCCGGGCGCGGAGCGCCTCGTTCAGCTCCTCGCGCCGCTCCCACAGCTTGCGATACCAGCCCATCCGCGCCTCCATCTGGTAGGCCAGCATGCGCTGCGACGATACATAGGCGCGCGCCGCCCCGGCCATGCGCTTCGCCGCTTCCGGATAGGCCAGCAGCCGCAGCAGCGCCGCGCGCAATTCCCCCGGATCGCGGAACAGCAGGCCGGTCTTGCCGTCCTGGATGACATTGCCATACACCACCGGGCTGGCCAGGGCAGCCACTCGCGCGGCCCCCGCCTCAATGAATTTAAGGTCGGATTTGGCGCGGTTGAACACGGTATCGCCAAGCGGCATGAAGCTGATTTCCGCGCCCGCGAGACGTTTCCGGTAGCTGGCGTAATCGCTCAGCGGCTCGAAGCTCTTATGCGGTGTTTCCAGCGCGTTGAAGAAGCCTTCATCGAACATCACCTGGAAATGCAGCCGGCCGCCCACGGCGCGCGCCACCTCGTTGATCGCGCCGATATAGGGCGCCCAGTCGGCCTGGCGGTTGAGTGCGGCGAAAAAGAAGGTCATGTGCTCCGGATCGGCGAAATTAATCACTTCCGGAAGCTCGAATATCGCATTGGGGAACACCGCCACTTCCGGGTTGCCGGGCAGCAGCGCCTCGGCCAGCGGCACGGTGCTGGTTTGCACCGCATGCACGCCGCGAAACGAATATATATCCGCGACATCCAGCCCGCGCTCCTCCAGGAATACCGGGTGGTCGTCGAATTCAGTCACCACCAGATAGCCCATATCGAGCAGCCGGCGGATGCGGTGCAGCCCGGCCGGGCCGGAGAGCAGCGGCCGGTGCAGTATGGCGATCTGCGGCAGGCCCGGGGCGAGCGGCGCGATGGCCTCCTCCGCGAGAACCTTGGCCAGCATCGCGCTGTCGGTGGTCAGTGTGTGGATGGGTTCCACCACCCGCACATCGCTGACCCCGCCTTGCGGCGCCAGCATGGTCGCGGCAATGCCCAGCATGGGCATGGCCCGCTTGCGCGCCCGCCAGACGAATTGCAGTGGCGCGGCGCGGTTGAAATATTCGTTGGGGTCGATGCCCAGCGCCTGCAGCGCCGGCACCAGCGCCTGGGTGAAGGCCTCGGCCTGGTCCCGCGCCGGGATCGCCCGCGCCGTCAGGTCCGCCGGCGCCAGTCCGGCCGCCTGCAAGGCCGCCCCCATGGTGCGCGGCGTGAACCAGCGCAGATGCGACTGGTCGAACAGCCCCTGTTCGTCATATTTGAAGGTGCCGCGCAGCAGCCGCTCGACGAAGCTCCAGTGCTCGGCATTGGGCATGCAGACCAGCACGGTGCCCTCCGGCGCGAGATATTGCGCATGCGTGGCCAGCAGCGCCCAGGGGTCGGCCAGATGCTCCAGCACATCGCCATAGATGATGCAGTCGATCCCCTCGGGCACCTCGAAGGGCATCGGCGTGCGCTCGACATCGCAGCACGCCACTTCCGTGATATTGCCGCGCGCGATTGCCGCGGCCTCCGCATCCAGCTCGATCCCCAGCACCCGGCATTGCGGGTTGCGCCGCAGATAAGCAGCCCCGAGCGTGCCCCAGGAGCAGCCGACATCCAGTATGGTTTTCGCGTTCAGGGGGATTTTCGCGAGCAGCTCGGGATTGGCGTAGTCGGAATGATGGGCGTGCGGTGTTTTCAACGTGGTCGGTCCTCGCGGCTCGGGTTGGCGGCGCTCTCACGCCGGGGCGCGGCCAATGCCGGAATAGGCGAACCCGGCCGCGCGCAGGGCCTCGGGGTCGAACACGTTGCGCAGATCGACGATGACGCGGCCCCGCATCAGCTCGCGCAGGCGCGATGGTGCCAGGGCGCGGAATTCGTTCCATTCCGTGATCAGCACCAGCGCATCGGCGCCGGTCAGGGCGGTTGCGGCATCGGGCATCAGCCGCACCTCCGCCGGCAGCAAAGGTGCCGCCGCCGCCATGGCCTCGGGGTCATAGGCCTGGATGGCCGCCCCGCGCGAGGCGAGGCCGTGGATCAGCGGCAGCGACGGCGCGTCGCGCATGTCATCGGTCTCGGGCTTGAAGGCGAGGCCAAGCACCGCGATGGTCTTGCCCCGCACCTCACCGCCGCAGGCCGCCGCCACTCGCCCGGCCATGGCATTCTTGCGCGCATCATTCACCGCCACCACCGACTGGATCAGCCGCGAGGGCGCCCCGGCCTCCTCGGCGATACGCATCAGCGCCAGCGTGTCCTTGGGGAAGCATGAGCCGCCGAAGCCCGGCCCGGCATGGAGGAATTTGCGGCCGATCCGGCCATCCAGCCCGATGCCGCGCGCCACGTCGTTCACATCCGCGCCGACCTTCTCGCATAAATCCGCCATCTCGTTGATGAAGCTGATCTTCATCGCCAAAAACCCGTTGGCGGCGTATTTGATGAGCTCGGCGGTTTCCAGCCCGGTGAACACGATGGGCGTTTCAATGAGATAAAGTGGCCGGTACAGCCGCCGCAGCACCTCGCGGGCCTGCTCACTATCCGTCCCCACCACCACGCGGTCCGGGCGCATGAAATCGCCGATGGCGCTGCCCTCGCGCAGGAATTCCGGGTTGGCCGCGACCTCCACCGCGAGGTCCGGGCGCAACCGCCGCGCCATTTCCAAAATTTTCCGCCCGGTGCCGACCGGCACGGTGGATTTGGTCACGATCACGGCCGGGTGGTCGAGCGCCCGCAGGACCTGTTCCACGGCGGCGAACACGAAGGTCAGATCGGCATGGCCATCGCCGCGCCGCGCCGGCGTGCCGACCGCGATGAATATCGCCTCCGCCTCCGCGATGCCCTGCTCCAGCGTGGCCGGAAAAGTGAGCCTCCCGGCCGCCACATTGTCCTTCACCAGCTTGTCGAGCCCGGGTTCGTAAATCGGGATGCGCCCATGCAGCAGCATCTCGCGCTTGGCCGCGTCCACCTCCACGACCGCGACCGCGACACCGAATTCCGCGAAGCACGCGCCGGATACCAGCCCGACATAGCCGCCGCCAATGATCGCAATTTTCACGCACGCTCTCCGCCAGGGTCCGTCCTGCCGCTTCTGGCGTGGCGCTGGCGCGGCGGCAAGCCCCAATTTCGTGCAACCGCGAAAGGAAGCTTCCGCCCTTCAATTTTGCCCCGGTTTCAGCCATGGTCCCGCGCGTATGACCCTTCTTTCCAGCCTCGCCCCGCTCGCTCTGCCCCGCCACCTCGCCCTCATGGGCGGGCTGGCGATATTTTCCGCCATCATCGTCCGCATCATGATCTCCATCGGCGTGCCGGACCGCCCCGATGCCCGCAAGGCGCATGCCCAGACCACGCCGAAATCCGGCGGGGTCGGCATCGTCGCCGCGTTTCTGCTCGGCGTCGTGCTGCTCTACCGCTACGGCCAGGTCTCGCGCCTCGCCGAGGGGTATTTCATCGGCGTCATCGCCGCCGCGGTGCTCATGGCGGCCATCTCGCTGCTCGACGATATTCTCGACATCTCCTTCGTCATCAAGCTCGCTACCCAGCTCGTCGCGGCGCTCGCCGCGGTGGCGGCCGGGCTGGTGGTGCATAGCCTGGCGCTGCCGCATTACGGGGTAGTCGATATCGGCTGGGCCGGGGTGCCGCTCACGGTGTTTTTCCTGCTTTTCGTCACCAATGCGATGAATTTCATCGACGGGCTGAACGGGCTCGCCGCCGGCGTCACCCTCATCGCCTGCCTGTTCCTGGCGGGCATTGCCGGGATTTATGGCGGGTTCTTCGTCTATACGGCGGCCCTGCTGCTGGCCGGCGGGGTGCTCGGTTTCCTGCCCTATAACTACCCGCGCGGCAAAATCTTCATGGGCGATGTCGGCAGCCAGTTCTGCGGCTTCATGCTGGCGCTGTTCGGCGTCGCGGCTACCCGGTTCGAGGGCGTGGCGCTCTCCTTCCTGCTCGTGCCCTTCCTGCTCTCCGGCGTGCTGTATGATGTCACCTTCACGCTCATCCGCCGCATCCTGGCGCGCGAGAACATCGCCCGCGCACATAATGGGCATCTGTATCAGGTGGCACGCCGGGCCGGGGCCGATGCGCGCGCCGTCGCCGCCATCCATTGGGGTTTTGCCGTCATCGGCGGGCTCACCGCCATCGCCTTTCTCGACACCACGGCCTGGGAGCGCATCGCCATCGGCCTCGCCCCGCTCGCGGTGCAGCTGGCATGGACCGACTATGTCATCCGTCGCGCCCGCGCCGCCGGCATCGGGAAATGGTGAGCTAAATCCCGAACAGCGCGATCATCACCGGCAGGAACAGCGAGGTGATCACGCCGTTCAGCCCGATCGCCAGCCCGGCAAACGCCCCGGCGGTCTCGTCGATGGTCAGCATCCGCGCCGTGCCGAGCCCGTGCATCGCCACGCCGGCGGCCAAGCCCCGGGCCCGCCAGTCGGTAATGCGCCCGGCGGAGAACACGAACGGGTAGATGAGAATACCGAACATCGCCGTGATCATCACGAACACGGCGGTGAGCGAGGGGTTGCCGCCGAGATCCTGCGAAATCCCCATGGCGATCGGCGTGGTCACGGATTTCGGCCCGAGCGAGACGATGACCATGCGCGGCGCGTGCAGCAGGTGCAGGATGAGCATGGCCGAGCCCGCCGCGACCATGGAACCGGCGGTGAGCGAGACCGTGATGGCCAGGAAATTGCGCCTGATCACCGGCCAGTTGGCGTACATCGGCACGGCCAATGCCACGGTCGCGGGGCCAAGCAGGAACTGGATATATTCCGCGCCGGAAAAATACGTCTGGTAGCTGGTGCGGGTGAGCAGCAGCAGGCCCGCCATGATGGTGATCGCCATCACGGTGGGGTTGCTCAGCGCGTGATGCCGCGCCCGGATATCGAGCGCGCGGGCCAGCTCCCACACGCAAAGCGTGACGGTGAGCCAGAGCAGCGGCTGCGTCTGCAGGTAGACCCATATGTGAAAGAGCGGGAGCAACTCATGCATCGGCCCCACCCTCCCGGCGCATGAACCATTGCATGAGCATGCCGGTGACCAGCAGGCCCAGCACGGTGGAAACCGGGATGGCGATCAGCAGCGCCACGGCATTCTGCTTCAGCACGGTAAGCTCGCCCACCACGCCGGCACCCGCCGGCACGAAGAGCAGGCCCATATGCCGCAGCAGCCCCTGCGCTGTATCGCGCAGCGCCGGGCCCGGCCCGCCAGTGTACAAAAACACCACCACGAGCAGCACAAAACCCAGGACGGGGCCCGGCATCGGCAGGCCAAACCCCTGCTGCAGCACCGTGCCGGCGAGCTGGCAAAGCAGTAAAATCGCCAATGCGCGAATCATTCCGCCGCTCCTTTACGCATCCGCCCGGGCCGTTGGCGGTCTCCAAAGCCATATGGGTCCTGTTTCCTACCCTATCATCGCCGGCCGATCCAATGCTGCGCCCGCCGCCGCACTTGCATCGGGGGCCATGCCGGCGTAAACGCGGGCCTCCTTTGCTGCCGGTCGGGATCGGCGGCGCGAAACCTATTGGAGCGACCACGGTGAAAGCCAACATTCATCCGGACTATCACGAGATCAACATCATCATGACCGATGGTACGGAATTCAAAACCCGCTCCTGCATGGGCAAGGAAGGCGACACGCTGCGCCTCGATATTGACCCGAAATCCCACCCGGCCTGGACCGGCGTGCAGCGCATCATGGATACGGGCGGCCAGGTTGCCAAGTTCAACAAGCGCTTCGCCAGCATCGGCACGCGCAAGGCCTGAGGCGCGGAACCAGGGGTCGGGCCCCTGGTGCTTCCGCTTTCAGTTGCGTTCAGTTTCGCTTTCAGCTCTCAGGCCGCCGGCCATGGGTTTCGCCCGTGATGAGCGCCGCGGCGGCGCATAGCCGGCTGGCGTAGCGTTCGATCGTCTGCGCGCTCAGATCATCCGGCAGGGCGCTGATCACGAGCTGGAAGGCGACCTGACCGGCAGGCGAGAAAACCGGCGCCGAGATGTAGCTGATGCCCGCCGCGCCGGCATCGGCGCTCTCCATGATCTGGATTTCAGGGGGCGAGAGCTGCCCGACCAGACCGAACACGGAGGCCCAATAGGCCTCGTCGCGGATTTGCCCCGTCGCGCGAAACATGGCCTGGCGCGACTGGCTCGTGGCCGGGCCGTTGGCGGCAATGGCATAGCCCCGGCGCCGCACCAGCGGAAACGCCGCCAGCAGATGGCGGTGCAGGGCCTCGCCCAGATGCGCCGCGGCCTTCGCGGCATAGGCCGCGATCGCCGCCTCGCCGCTCCAGGCGACATGGCAGATGCCCATGGGCGGCACCAGCGGCCGACGCTCGCCCACCCGGGTGAGACCGAGATGCGAGCGCGGCGCGCCCTCCTTCACCAGCACGAGAATCTCGTCATCGACAACAGTGTTGACGCTGCATTGCACGTCCAGCTCTACCGCCAGCCGGGCGATCTCCCGCCGCGCGATCTCGATGCCGCGATGCTTTTCCACCGCCGCCTGGCCGATCGCCACCATCGCCATGCCCAGCGAATAGGTCCGGTGCTTGGCGTTGCGCGCGAGAAAATGAGCCCGCGCCATGGTGGTGAGAACGCGGTGCGCGGAGCCGTTGCTGAGCCCGACATGGCGGGCGATCTCGGCCAGGGTGAAGGCTTCGGTCGGATGGGCCGCGAGAAAATTCAGCACATCGATGACCCGGCCGGTCGGGTTTGAGGATTCAGCCACGCAATATCACTCCATATCCCGGCCCATAATGCGGTTGACA
>JAKBAV010000071.1 GCA_021826225.1 Pseudomonadota bacterium
AGCGAGAGGGAAATCACCTCATGCCCGGCGGCGCGCAATTCCCGCGCCCGGGCGGCCATGGCGAAGGTTGCCGCGAGTTCCGTGCGGCCGACTCTGGACGTTAATAAAACCATGGCAGGCGTTTAGGCAGGCAGGCCTGCATCGGCAAGCCTGTCAGCTCCCGACCGCCGCCGGGCCGTGGGCCGCCACCGCTTCGGCCTGGCGCAAAAGCCGCAGCACATTGCCGCCCCAGAATTTTTTCAGCTCATCCCGGCCATAGCCGCGCCGCACCAGCTCAGCGGTCAGGTTCGGCGCCTGGCCGAGATGCATGAACCCCTTCACCCCGCCGCCACCGTCGAAATCCGTGCCGATGCCGACATGGTCGATCCCCATGCGCCGCACCGCGTAATCGACATGGTCGGCGATATCCGCCACCGTCACGTCATTCGCCCGCGCCTTGGCGCGCAGAAAATTCGACACCATGGTGATCTGCACGATGCCTCCCGTCGCCGCCAGCAACTCCAGCTGCTCGTCATCCAGGTTGCGCTTATGTTCGCACAGGGCGCGGATGCAGGAATGGCTCGCCAGCACCGGCGCGCGCGAGCGTCGCACCGCCTGCATCATGGTCGATTTCGCGGTATGCGAGATATCCACCATCACGCCAAGCTGGTTCATGCGGTCCACCACCGATTCGCCGAAATCCGACAGCCCGCCGAAACAGGTATCCTCATCACCAAGGTTGCGTAAAGGGATCGCGGCATCGCCGATCTCGTTATGCCCATTATGGGTCAGGGTGATGTAGCGCACCCCCATCCCGGCAAACTCGTCGAGCAGCGACAGGTCGCGGCCAATGCCATAGCCATTCTCGATTGCCGGGATAATGCCGGGCCGTCCCGCCGCGAAGGCCGCCTCGATGTCATCGGCGTTGCGTGTCAGCACGCCACCCGTGCCATCCGCCGGCGCCATGGCGGCGATGGTATTCAGCATCGCCCGCGTCCGCCCGGCAGCGGCCAGGTGCCCGGCGGTATCGCGCCGGCCCTGCGGAATATAGGCCATGAAGCATACTGCGGCGATGCCGCCCTGGCGCATCTTGGGCAGGTCGACACAGCGCGGCCCATCCTCGAACGGGCTCGGCCCCTCCGGCCAGGGAATATCGACATGCGTGTCGATGGCCAGCAGACCATCATGCGGGTGCGGATCACTCTCCATCGGACATATGGTTGAGCGCCCGGCGCCCCGCGTCAAGCGCCTTTCGCATCACGCTGGGCAGCGGCGCATTTGCCGCCGGGGCGCGCAGCGCCCCGGGCGGCAGAAGCTCGGCCCGTGCCGCCATCACCGTGAGGGTGAGGGTGAAATGCGTGAATACATGGCCGATACTCCCCGCCGCCGCCCAATCGGCCGGCGCCGGCGCGGTTTCCGGCAAGGCCAGCATGCCGCCCAGCAGCCCGCGCGGCGGCCGGCGGATCAGCAGCACCTCGTCCGCCGCATCGAGCAGCACGTAAGCCATGCCCTCGCGATGCGGCCGCACCGCCTTCATGGCGCGCACAGGCAGGCTGGCGGCAATCCCCGCCGCATGCGCGCGGCAATGCGCGGCCCAGGGGCAACGCCCGCAATCCGGCGATTTCGGGGTGCAGACCGTAGCGCCCAGATCGAACAGCGCCTGCGCGAAATCGCCCGGCGCGGCGCGTGCCGCGGCATCGCGGATCAGGCCCTGCGCCGCCGCCGCGATCACGCTTTTGCCCCCGGGCAGCGGTGCGGCAATGGCAAACACCCGCGCCGCCACCCGCTCGATATTGCCATCCACCGGCAATACCGGCAGGCCGAAGGCAATCGCCCCGATGGCATTGGCGGTGTACGGCCCAATACCGGGCAGCTTCCGCAACCCCTCGATATCACGCGGAAAATCGCCGAGTTCCACCACCGCCTGGGCGCATTTATGCAGGTTGCGTGCCCGGGCATAATAGCCCAGCCCGGCCCACAGGCCGCACACATCCTCCACTTGCGCCGCCGCCAGATCGTCGATCCGGGGATACGCCGCCAGAAATTTGGCGTAATAGGGGATAATGGTGGCCACCACCGTCTGTTGCAGCATGATCTCGGAGAGCCACACATGATAAGGCTCAGCAAAGCTGCCTTGTGGCGCGCGCCAGGGCAGATGGCGGCGATGCTTCGTGTACCATGAAAGGAGTTTCCGTGCCGGGGGAGAAGAGAAGGAAGAGCCCATCGGCGCCGATTGTGCCCGCGGCGGAGCCGCAGCGCAATTTATCGGCGGAGCCGCAGCGCAATTTATCGGCGGAGCCGCGGCGCAATTTCGCGCCGCGCGGCATCGCCGCCCTGGTGGCGCCCATCACCCGCCCCGCCTTCCGCCGCCGCGCCCCCGCCGCCGCGCAGCTCCTGGCCGACTGGCCGCAACTGGCCGGGCCGCAACTCGCGGCCCGCGCCGTGCCCGTAAAATTCGCCGGCGGCACGCTTACCCTGGGCTGCACCGGCCCCACCGCCATGGAGCTGCAATTCTCGGAGGCCCAGATCATCGCCCGGCTCAACCTCGCTCTCGGCCATGCCGTGGTGGAACGCCTGCGCTTCGTGCAGCAATCGCCGCGTCTGCCCGCCGCGCCACCGCGCCGCCCGGCCGCGCCACGCAACCTGCCGATACCGGCTGATCTACCCCCGGGCGAGCTTGGCGAGGCGCTGGCCCGGCTGTACCGGGGCATAAAAACCCGTGGATAACTCGGGCGTCCCGTTGGACTCCGGGGAAAAGCATCGCTACACTACATATAGGAGAAAAAATGCCAATTAACCGTCGTACCATACTACCCGTAGTGGGTGCTGCTGCCATCGTCGGCGCTGCCGGCTATGCCGGCCGGCGCCTGTGGCGCGCCCCCCTCGCCGCCCAGGCGCAAAACCCGGCCCAGGCTTCAACGCAGGCCCCCCCGCCGGCCCCCGCCGCCCCCGCGCAGCCCACACCCAGCGGCCCGCAATACACCGCCCGCACCCTGGGCGCGGACAGCGCGCCGGTGAAGGTGCATGAATATTTCTCCCTCACCTGCACCCATTGCGCGCATTTCGCCACGGCCATCATGCCGCGCGTCAAGCAGGCTTTCGTCGATACCGGCAAGGTCCAGTTCATCTATCACGACTTTCCGCTCGACCAGGTGGCGCTGAAAGCCGCCCAGGTGGCGCGTTACCTGCCGGGTGCCGAATACTACCCCTTCATCGAGGCGCTGTTCGCCAGCCAGGATGACTGGGCCTTCCAGCCGGGCGAGGATTACCATGCCTCGATCTTCAAATACGCCGCCCTCGCCGGCATGGACCGTGGCACCTACGAGACCGCGTGGAACGACAGTGCTCTGGCCCAGTTCATCGTAACCGCCCAGAAACAGGCCGAAACCCTGTATAAAATCGATGCCACCCCGACCTTCATCATCGACGGTAAAGTGTTCCCTGGCGCGTTGGAGTATGACGATTTCGCCGCCAAGGTTACTGCCGCCGCCGGAGACTGATCCGCCATGACCGCCCGTTTCGCCCGCCTTCGCATCGCCGGCTTCAAGAGTTTCGCGGACCCCACGGTCGTGGAAATTCTCCCCGGACTCACCGGCGTGGTCGGGCCTAACGGCTGCGGCAAGTCCAATGTCATCGAGGCGCTGCGCTGGGCCATGGGCGAGGCCAATGCCCGCAACATGCGCGGCACCGAGATGGAGGACGTGATCTTCGCCGGCACCACCGGCCGGTCCTCGCGCAACCTCGCCGAGGTTACGCTCACTTTGGAGGAAACGCTGGGCCTGGCCCCGCCCCCCTTCCACGAGGCGCCGGACCTCGAAATCTCGCGCAAGATCGAGCGTGGCTCCGGCAGTTCCTACCGTGTCAACGGCAAGGAGGCCCGCGCCCGCGACGTGCAGACCCTGTTCGCCGATCTCGCCTCCGGCGCCCGCGCCTCGGCCATGATCAGCCAGGGCCGGGTCGGCGCGCTGGTCAATGCCCGGCCGGATGAACGCCGCGCCTTGCTGGAGGAAGCCGCCGGCATCACCGGCCTGCATGCCCGCCGCCATGAGGCCGAGCTGAAGCTGAAAGCCGCCGAAACCAACCTGCTGCGCGCCGACGACCTGAAAGGCCAGATCGATGCCCGCCTCACCGAGCTGAAAAAACAGTCCCGCCAGGCCGCGCGCTACAAAAACCTCTCGGGCATGATCCGCCAGGCCGAAGCCGAGCTGCTCGCCCTGCAGCGCGCGCTGGCGGTGCGGGCGCGCGAGACGGCGCAGGCCGCATTCGCGCTGGCCGAAGCCATGGTGGCTGAAGCCACCGCCCAGTCGCTCGCCGCAAGCGCCCGCGCGGCCGAGGCCGAAGCCGCCCTGCCGGCGCTGCGCGATACCGAGAGTCAGGCCCGCACCGCGCTGGAGCGCGCCCGCATCGCCGCCGAGCAGATGGCCGAGGCCGAAACCCGCGCCCGCGCCGCCCTCAACGAGGCACGCACCCGCCTAGACGCCCTGACCCGCGACCATGCCCATGCCGCCAAACTGGTCGGCGACGCGCAGGCCGCGCAATCACGGCTGGAAACCGAGCAACATCGGCTCCTGGAAGAAATGGTTTCGGCTCCCGTGGCGCTTGAGGAAGCCGGCCAGGCTGAGGACGCCGCGCTCGACGCCATGCGTGAATCCGAGGCCGTCGCGCAGCGCGCCACCGAGGATGCCGCGCGCATCGCCGCCGAATCCGAGGCAGCGCGCCGCGCCCTTGGCGAAGCTGAGCAACGCGCTCGCCGCACCGCCCTGCGCGCCGGCGAGGCCGCCGCCGAATACCAGAAAATCGCCGCCACGCTGGTGCCCCCGGCCCGCATCGCCGCGGCCGAGGCAGAGCGCGCGGCGGCCGAAACCGCGCTTCTGGCCGCGCGCGAAGCCGTCACCGCCGCCGAGGCCGCGCGCGTCCAGGCCGAGGAGGAAGCTGCCGCGACGCGCGCCGAAGCGGAAGCCGCTTTGGCCGCCGCCCGTGGCAAAACCGCCGCCGCCGATGCCGCCGCCACCAAAATCTCCACCGAATATGACGCGCTGGCGGCTTTGCTCGCGCAAAAATTCGGCCGTGAAGCCGCGCCCATACTGGATGCCATCACCGTGCCCCCCGGCCTGGAAGCCGCCCTCGGCGCCGCCTTGCGTGAGGAGCTTTCAGCCTCCGCCGATGCCCAGGCGCCGCGCCACTGGCGTAAGCTGCCGGATCTCGACCTCGCCGTCGTGCCGCTGAAATCCTTCGCCAGCCTGATCCAGGGCCCCGATGCCCTCAGGCGCGCGCTCACCCATATCCTGCTCCTGCCGGAAGGCGCGGATGGCGATCTGCACCAGGGCAACCTCACCCCGGGGCAGATCCTCGTCTCGCGGGAAGGTGCGGTGTGGCGCTGGGACGGCTATACCGTCCGCGCCGGCGCCGCTTCCGAGGCCGCGGTGCGGCTGAAGCAGCGCAACCGCCTGAATGAGCTTGAGCGCGACCGCGCCGCCACCCGCGAGGCCGCCGCCACCGCCCGCCAGGCGCGTGAGGCCGCCGAGGCCGCCGAGCATGAGGCGCGGGGCGCTGAAGCCCGCACCCGCGAGACCCGCCGCGCCGCCGAGACCGCCGCCCGCGAAGCCCGCCGCCTCGCCGAGGCGCGGTTCGACAAGGCGCGCGGTGAAGCCATCCGCCTCACCGCTGAAGCCGAGCGCGGCGCCCAGCGTGAAGCCGCCGCCGTGACCCAGCGCGACCAGACCGCCAGCGAGGCCGCCGAGGCCGAAGCCATGCTCAACCAGGTTCGCGCCCAGGCCGCTGACATCCCCGATCTCGCCGCCGCCCGCGCGCTGGTGGAACAGGCACGCAACGCGCTGAATGCCGCGCGCCAGGCGGAATCCGCCGCCCGTACCCGCTTTGCCACCCTGAAAACCGCCGATTCCCAGCGTAATCTGCGCCTGCAGACCCTGGAACGCGAAATGGACGATTGGGGCGAGCGTGGCCGCGATGCCACCGACCGCCTCACCGACCTCACCGCCCGGCTCGCCGAGGCGCAGACCGCGATCGCCGCCCTCATGGCGGCACCGGAGGAGGCCGCCCGTGCCCGCCGCGCCGCGCTCGATGATCTGCAAGGCGTTGAAACCGCGCATCAGCGCGCCGCCAGCGCGCTCGATACCGCCCAAAAATCCGCCGAGGCCACGAATCGAGCCGCCCGCGCCGCTGAAACCGCCGTCAGCGCCGCGCGCGAGGCCCGGGCCCGCGAGGAAGGCAATATCACCGCCGCCAACCATGCCTGGGGCAGCATCGCCGAGCGCATCCTGGAACGCCTCGGCGCCACCCCCGCACTGCCCGATCCGCCGGCCGAGCTCACCCCTGAATCCGAGGACAAAGCCAGGCGCCGCTGGGAGAAGCTCACCCGCGAGCGCGAGGAGATGGGCCCGGTCAACCTGCGCGCGGAAATCGAGGTCACCGAGGCGGAAGAGGCCATCGCCACCATCGACCGCGAGCGCGACGAGATCACCTCCGCCATCGCCAAGCTGCGCGGCTCCATCGGCCATCTCAACCGCGAGGGGCGCGAGCGCCTCTCCACCGTGTTCACCGAGGTGGACAAGCATTTTCAGGCTTTGTTCAGCCGCATGTTCGGCGGCGGCAAGGCGCATCTCGCTCTGGTCGGCTCGGAAGACCCGCTGGAAGCCGGGCTGGAAATCTACGCCCAGCCGCCCGGCAAAAAACTTTCCACCTTGTCGCTGCTCTCGGGCGGCGAGCAGGCCCTCACGGCGCTCTCGCTCATCTTCGCGGTGTTCAAATGCAACCCCGCCCCCATCTCGGTGCTGGACGAGGTCGATGCCCCGCTGGATGACGCCAATGTCGAACGCTTCTGCAACCTGCTGGAAGATATGGTGCGTGAAACCGGCACGCGCTTCCTGGTGGTCACCCACCATCATCTCACAATGGCCCGCATGGACCGCCTCTACGGCGTAACGATGCAGGAACGCGGTGTCTCCCGCCTGCTCTCCGTCGATTTCAGCCGGGCCATGGATATGGTCGATCCGAGCCACGCTCTGGCCGCGGAATAGGCGCCTTCCAGGGGCGCCGCACCGGCACCCCTGGGTTTATTGGCTTAGCGCCCCAGCACCGCCGGGATGTCCGCCCGGCTCAGCCCGATATCGGCGAGGTTACGATCCGAAAGCGCATTCAGCTCGGCGGCGGCGGCGCGGCGTTCGCGCCAGTTACGGAGAGATTTGAGCAGCGAGTTATGATGTTCGGCAGCCAGAGCTGGCGTCTGCCGGACGAAAACCAGCGACCCGATCTTGCTCAGGGTGGCGTGGTTTTTAATGGTCGAAGACATGATACACCTGATTGTTTATCGCGGGCGGCCGATTCGTTGTGACCCAGCGGCACCCGTCGCGGCGAGGGCTTTGCCCGGCGCCACGCCAACTCATATACTCCATCGGGCGGAATTCTGCGCGCATGCCGCGGCGCGGCAGACCCGCGCCATACGCATGCGAAAGGCCGAGCCATGACGTCAGCACATAATCAACGGTTAACCAATTTGCGCGCGGTGCTGGCGGCGCGGGGGCTGGATGGCTTCATCGTCCCGCGCGCGGATGAGCATCTCGGCGAATACGTGCCGCCAAATGCCGAGCGCCTGGCCTGGCTCACCGGCTTCACCGGCAGTGCCGGTCTGGCCGTGGTGCTGGCGGACAAGGCGGCGGTATTCTCCGATGGCCGCTACACGCTGCAGCTCGAACAGGAGACCGATGCCGCGCTATGGCAGCGGCGCCACATCATCGAGGACCGTCCGGAGGATTTTCTGCGCGCCGAGGCGCCGGGCCGGCGCATCGGCTACGATCCTTGGCTGATCAGCCCGGAGGCGCTGAAGCGGTTTTCCGGCATTGCGCTGGTCGCCGTGGCGCAAAACCCGGTGGATGAAATCTGGACGGACCGCCCCGCCCCGCCGCTCGCCCCCGCCTTTGCCCATGCCGAGGCATTCGCGGGCGAATCCGCCGCCGCCAAGCGCGCCGGCCTCGCCGCGAAATTGCGTGAAGCGGCGCAAAATGCCGCCATCCTCACCGACCCGGCCTCGCTCGCCTGGCTGCTCAACATGCGCGGCGCCGATCTTGAATTCTGCCCCTTCGCCCTGGGCTACGCTCTGCTCCATGCGGATGCGACGGTCAGCCTGTTCATGGCGCCGGAAAAAATCACGGAGCAGCTGCGCGCCCATCTCGGCCCGGAGGTGAGCATCGCCGGCCGCGAGGCCCTGCCCGCCGCGCTCGCGGCCTTGTCCGGCAAAACCGTGCGGTTCGACCCCGCCAGCATGCCCGCCGCCATCGAAACCGCCTTGCGCGCGGCGGGGGCCCATATTGCCGAGGCGCCGGACCCGGTGGCCCTGCCGCGCGCCTGCAAAAACCCCACCGAGCAGCAGGGCGCCCGCGCCGCGCATCGGCGCGATGGCGTGGCCATGGTGAATTTTCTCGCCTGGCTTGCCGCCAATCCCGGCCAGACCGAGCTTTCCGCCACCGAAAAACTGCTTTCCTGCCGCGCCGCCGCCCCGGAATTCAGGGGCGAGAGCTTTCCCGCCATCTCCGGCGCCGGGGAGGATGGCGCCATCATCCATTACCGCGTCACCCCGGCGACCAACCGCGCGATCAAGCCCAACGAGGTCTATCTCATCGATAGTGGCGGCCAGTACCCTGACGGCACCACCGATATCACCCGCACCCTCTGGACCGGGCCCGATGCCGCCCCCGGCGATATCAAGGCCAATGTCACCCGCGTCCTCGCCGGCCATATCGCGCTGGCCCGCGCGGTATTCCCCGAAGGTGTCGCCGGTGGCCATCTCGATGCCTTCGCCCGCCAGGAACTCTGGCGCGCCGGGCTCGATTACGACCACGGCACCGGCCATGGCGTCGGCTCCTATCTCTCGGTGCATGAAGGCCCGGCCGGCATCTCCCGCGCCGCCCGCCCGGTGCCCCTGCAAGCCGGCATGATCCTCTCCAACGAGCCCGGCTACTACCGCCAAGGCGCCTATGGTGTGCGGCTGGAAAACCTGCTTCTCGTGCAACCGGCAGACTTCCCCGGCACGCCCAAAAAATTCCTGCGCTTCGAAACCCTCACTCTGGTGCCGTTCGACCGCGCCCTCATAGACCCCGCCCTGCTCAACCCCGAGGCCCTGGCCTGGCTCAACGCCTACCACGCCGATGTGTGGCACGCCCTGGCCCCAGGGCTCGCCCCCGCCGCCCGCGTTTGGCTGCAAACCGCCTGCGCGCCGCTGTGACTCTCCCCGGAAAATAATAACATTGACCCGGTAGCGCCGGATATTGCAAAATTTACTCAGCCGATTCGCTGACCTCTAGCTGACCTCTAGCTGTAAAGGGCCCCGCTCATGCGCCTTTTCGTGGCACTCGACCTCCCCTGGGAGGTCAAAGAGGACCTCAGCGAATTATCCTGCGCTCTGCCCGGCGCGCGCTGGGTTCCCACCGATAATTTCCACCTCACCCTGCGCTTCATCGGCGAGGCCAACCGCCTCCAGGCCGAGGAGATCGACTGCGCCCTGGCCGCCTTGCGCGGGCGCAGTTTCGGCTTCGCCCTTTCCGGCCTCGGCTGGTTCGAAAAAAACGGCCGCGTGAACACGCTCTATGCCGGGGTCGAGCGCAATGCCGATCTGGCGCGGCTGCAAAGCAAGGTGGAAACCGCGCTGCTGCGCGTCGGCCTGCCCCCGGAGCGTCGCCGCTTTACCCCGCATGTCGCCCTCGCGCGCATGGAGCAGCCGGTCACGCAGGGGCTCGCGCGCTTCGTCCAGGCCAATAACCTGTACCGTTCCGCGCCCATCCGTGCCGATAATGTCACCCTGTTCAGCTCGTTCCTCGGCAAGGACTCTCCC
Source organism: Pseudomonadota bacterium (assembly GCA_021826225.1). GTDB lineage: Bacteria > Pseudomonadota > Alphaproteobacteria > Acetobacterales > Acetobacteraceae > Acidocella. The sequence goes on from JAKBAV010000071.1 coordinate 9,824, forward strand.
ACCTACACCCCCGAAGCGGAATACGCCCTGGGGTAAACGCATTCTGGCGGCCCCTGGACGGCGTTTTTCTGTGCTCCGGTACTCACCTACTGGCGTAGGCTCCGTTCCGGTGCTCGAAAATCACCCTCCAGGGACTCGCCATAATGCGTTTACCGGACGGGGGCGCGAGAGACTCAGGTTTGGGCTTTGGCGCGGCGGTGGTGCAGGGTTTCCACGCGGTCCAGAAGGTCGGCGAACTGGAAGGGTTTCACGAGATAATCATCGCCGCCGCTCTCCAGCCCCTTCATCCAGTCGCACAGCCCGCCCATGCCGGAGAGGATGAGCGCCGGCGTCTCGATATGCGCGTGGCGCAGGTCGCGCAGCAGATTGGCGCCGTCCACCCCGCCAGGCAGCTGCCGGTCGAATATCATCACGTCGAAGCGTTCCCGCAGCGCCACCTGCATGCCGCTGATACCATCAGCCGCATGAATCACCTGATGCTGCGCCTGCTCCATCCCGGCCCGCACCAGGGTGGCGACATCCTCGTCATCTTCAATCAGCAGAATCCGCATGCACCCACTCCAAACTCCGGCAGGGTAATGGCAATCTGCCCTGGCGAAACCATATTGCCGAGATACAATCAATAACATAGCGCTCCAGATGCTTGAACAACGGGAAATTTATTTTTGTGGTAATGGAATGGACATGACCGGCCCGACGGAATCATCCGACACTTCGCTGGAACGCTTCGCGGCCCGCGTGGCGCATGACCTGAATAATCTGCTCACCGGCATTCTCGGCAATCTCGAACTCCTGCAATTGCGCGCCACGCGCAACCGCCTCCCCGGGCTCGACTCCTATTTCGAAGGCGCCAACGGCGCCGGCAGCCGCGCCGTCGCTTTCGCCGGCCGGCTCATGCTGTATTCCGGGCGCGGCGGCATCCCCCCCGTGCCCGTGCCAGTGGACGAGGTGCTGGCCCGGTTCACCGCGCGGGCCCGTTGCAGCCTCGCCGCCGGCGGCGCATCCGTGCTGTGCGATCCCGCCCAGCTTGAACTCGCCATCACCGAACTGCTCGCCAATGCGGCGGCGGCCGGCGGCCAGGTCAGCATCGCCTCGGCCGTGGCCGGAGAGGATGCCATCGTCACCATAAGCGATACGGGCCGCGGCATGTCCGCTGAAACCCTGGCCTGCGCCGGAGAGCCTTTTTTCACCACCCATGCCAACGGCACCGGGCGCGGCCTCGGCCTGTCCATTGTCGCCCGGGTGGTGCGCGATATCGGCGGCACCCTGCATATCGAATCCGCGGAAGGTGCTGGCTGCACGGTCACGCTACGTCTGGCGCGGGCCTGAATACGGCCGCGCGGCGCATTGAGCCTGGCTGGGACGGGAGGATTCGAACCTCCGCATGGTGGAATCAAAATCCACTGCCTTACCGCTTGGCGACGTCCCAATACGCGCGGGCTCTCATAAGCGCTCCGGTGGCGGCTGGTAAAGCCCCCCGCCCCAGCACCACCAGGGCTCGGGAAGCTGTTCGGCGGCTGCCGCGGCCTGAGCCGGTGTTTCGAAAATAGCAAAGCAGGTCGCCCCCGAGCCGCTCATGCGGGCCAGTTTCGCACCCGGCAGCGCCGTCAGCGCTTCCAGCACCTCGCCTATGACCGGGGCGATGCCGATCGCCGCCGCCTGCAGGTCATTGTTCCAGCGCGCGAGGTCCGTCACCATGGCCGCCACATCCGCCCAGGTCTCGGGCAGTGCGGGGGCGGACGAAAATCCGCCTTGCCGGGCGCGGAACACCGCCGGTGTCGGCACCGCCACGCCCGGATTGGCCAGCACCATGCCAAAATCCGGCAGTTGCGGCGCCGGCGCCAGAATCTCGCCGATCCCCTGCATCCGCGCCGGATGGCTGGCCAGGCATACCGGCACATCGGCGCCCAGTTGCAGCGCCAGCGCCGGCAGATCGGCATTGGCGATCCCCCAAAGCTCACGCAATACGTGCAGTGCCGCCGCCGCATCGGCCGAGCCGCCGCCAATGCCGGAGGCCACGGGCAGGTACTTGGTGAGGCGCAGTGTCGCCGCGCGGCCTGGTCCCAGCAATCGTGCCGCCCGCAGCACCAGATTATCGGCCTCCCCCACTAGCCCGGCGCCGCATGGTCCACCCACATGCAGCGTCAGCCCCTCATCCGTGGCCGCCGACACGGTATCCCCGACATCCGGAAACACCGCCAGGCTGTCGAGCAGATGGTAGCCATCGGCGCGCTTGCCGGTGACATGCAGATATAAATTGACCTTGGCCGGCGCGAAGCGCGCAATACTCACGGCGCCGTCCCGAAATGCGCGGTGATCTTCTCGTTCAACGCCGCCGCCAGCTTGGCATCCGGGTTCAGCGAGAGTGCGCGCTGCCATTGATACGCCGCCTGCAAGGGCTGGCCAGCCTGCCAGAACGCATCGCCCAGATGCCCGTTCACCTCGGCATCATCGGGGGAGAGCTGCACGGCCTTGGTCAGCAGCGTCACCGCCTGGCGGGCATGGCCGAGCCGCATCTCGACATAGCCGAGCGAATCGATCACCGCGCCGTCATCCGGGTCCAGCGCCACGGCCTGGGTCAGCATCGTCCGCGCCTCGGCGAGGTTTTTGCCATGCAATGCCCAGCTATAGGCCAGGTAATTCAGCACATAGGGCTGGTTGGGTGAAAGCCGCAAAGCGGCTTGCATGTCCGGCTCCGCCTGCTCCCAGTTGCCGAGCTGGTCCTCGCATATGCCACGGTCGAAATACAGGCTCCAGGCGCTGGCCGGCGGGGTGGGGCCGAGTGCCGCCAGGGCCTGGGTGTAATACGGGATGGCCGCGGCAAACTGGCTGCCCTCGCGCAGCACATCGGCCAGATTGGCGAGCAGGCCGGGGTCCCTGGGGGAATTCACGAGCAGGCCGCGCAGCAGGGCCGCCGCCTCGTCGGTGCGGTTGAGCGTGGCCAGCAGGTTTGCCTGCTGCACCGCCGCCGGGGCATAGAGCGCATCGGTTTTCGGCACCGGCGCCAGCGTGTCCAGGGCGTTCTGCATCTGCACCGGCGTGGCCGGGGCGTTGCCGGCATTGGTCTGGGTATCGGCCAGCAGCAGCCGCGCCGCCGTCAGAT
>JAKBAV010000072.1 GCA_021826225.1 Pseudomonadota bacterium
CGAAGAGCGGCGACCACGGGCCTGGAACGGCAACCTGCATGGGTCTTGTCCTTATAAATTACTTTGTTGCCGCGCCGCTGGCCTCGGCGGGGTCGTCGAGACTGGCGATGCTGCGGGTGAGCTGGTTTGATACGGGATAGACCACGCCGGCCTGCGCCGCGCCCACCACCTTGTCGAAGAGCTGCGGGTCCGGTGCGGAAAAATAGGAAACCCTGGCGCCCTCATTCACCGTCGGCTGGGCGAGCCGGGTGAAGGCGGCATAGCTGAGCTGGTTCGGGCTCGCGGCGGCCGTGGCGGCCCAGGCGTTGAACGCCGCCTGCGGCACGATGCGCGTGGCGAACTGCATCCAGGAAAAACCGGCGCCCGAAAAATCGGCCGAGAAACCCGTGCTGGTGCCAAGGGTGGCGGCATCGAACGTATCCTCGGTGCGCATCCCCGGCATCACATCGATCATCGGTGCGGTGCCGGGGATGAAGAAGTCGTTGGTGACGGAGGTGGAGGTGAGGCGCAGATGCACCACCCGGCCCTGCGGCACCACCAGCTCGTCAATCGCCGCGACATGCTGGGCCGGGTAGATGAACAGCCACTGCCAGTCGGTGGTGATGACATCGACATCGAGTGGCGGCTGCCGGACTTCCTGCGCGGCCAGCACGCCGGGGGCGTAGGGGTCGACCTCATGGATGGTGCGGATGGAGACCACGCCGCAGATGATGACGATGATCAGCGGCACGCCCCAGACGAGGATTTCCAGCGTCAGCGAATGGGTGAAGCTGGGGTCGTAGGCGGCATTGGCGCTTTTGCGGTAGCGCCAGATGAACACCGCGATCAATATGGTGACCGGCACGATGATGAGCGACATGATGCCGACCTCGAACAGGGTCGACCACCATTCCACCCCGGCAATCTGGTTGAGCGGGTGGAACAGCCGGTAATCGCCGGTGCTGCAGCCGGCCAGCGCCAGGAAAACGGCCAAACTCGGCAATGATTTGAAACGCATGGTCAAGCCTCTGGCAAAGCGTAGGCGGGGTTCAAGGTTCGGCCTCGGAGCGGTCTTCGCTGAAATCTTCGGCAAGATCTTCTTCGTCCGCTTCGCGCGCCGCCGGGGCGCGGCGCGGCGGACGCCGCTTGCTGCCCAGCAAAGGCAGCGAGTTCTTTAAGTCCAGCAGCCTGATGATGCCACCGCCAAGACGTAACAACTGCGTAAGCTGTTGCGTTTCCAGGCGCTGCACATCCTCCGACCAGCGTGTCAGCAGCTCGATCAGGTCATGCATTTCCTGCAGCCGGCCCTGGATGGCGCGCTCATCCTCATTGCCCGGCTTCATGAGCAGCAGGTCGCGCAAAACCGAGAGCGTGGGGTCAATCTCGCGGCGGCGCCGCTCCTCGGCCAAAATGCGCACGATCTGCCAGATATCCTCCGGCGTCGAGAAATGCTCGCGGCGGTCACCCGAAAGATGCTGCAATTTTACCAGGCGCCAGGATTGCAGCTCCTTCAGCCCCATGGAAACATTGGAGCGGGAGAAGCCGAGAGCCTCGGCGATCTCATCGGCCGGGAGCGGGCGGCCGGAGACATAGAGCAGCGCATAAATCTGCCCGACGGTGCGGTTGATGCCCCACCGGCTGCCCATCTCTCCGAAATGCCTGATGAAGGCATCCGCTAACGGCGACAACTCCAATTCCTGACCTTTCAGTCTTTTCTGAAAACAGGAAAATACCCGAAAGCCCGGCCTGTCAAGCGGCGCGGCGGCGGGCGGCCATCGGCGTCACGATGTTTCACCGGCACCCTGCGATCCGGTCTGGAACGGTGCTTATGTCCGTTCAAAGCGGCCCCGAGAGAGGGCGGCTCAGGAGGCGGACATGACGGCGCATCAATCGGGCGGATTTGATCTCACAAAGCGGGTCGTGCTGGTAACCGGCGGGGCCAGCGGCATCGGCACCGGCATCGCCGCGATGCTGGCCGAAGCCGGTGCCATGGTGGTGATCGCCGATATCGATGCGGGCCGGGCGGAAGCGGCGGCGGCGGCGCTGGTGGCGGGGGGCGGCAAGGCCGGGCATGTGCAGATCGATGTGGCCGACGAGGCCTCGGTGGTGCGCGGCTGCGCCGCGGTTGTGGCGGCGCATGGCGTGCCCTGGGGGCTGGTGAACAATGCCGGCGTGCAGGACCGGCAATTGCTGCTCGACGGTACCGTGGCGGAATGGGACCGCGTGATCGCGGTGAATTCACGCGGGCCGTTCCTGATGAGCCGCGAGATCGCGCGCGCCATGGTGGCGGCCGGGCAAGGCGGGCGGATCGTGCATATCGCCTCGGCGGCGCTGATCGGCGCGCTCACCCAGGGCCATGCGATTTATGCGTCCTCCAAGGCAGCCCTGCTGGGCCTGGCCCGGGCGAGCGCGCTGGAACTGGTCGAGCATCAGATCACCGTCAACACCGTGCTGCCCGGCGGGGTGGCAACACCCGGCGCCATCGCGGCGAAAGGGCCGGAGCCGCTCGGGCCGGGGCGGCGCAGCCCGCCGCTTGGCATGTGCGATGCGCGCGATATCGGCGCCGCCGTGCTGTTCCTGGTCTCGCCGGCGGCGCGCAAGATCACCAATGAGGTCATCGCCGTGGATGGCGGCTGGTCGGTTTGCTAAAGGACAAAACATGACTTCCAACGACGAAATACGGGACCGCCTGGCGATCTGCGACCTCAAGGCGCGCTATTGCCGGCTGCTCGACACCAAGCAGTGGGACGCCTGGCGTGAATTATTCACCGAGGATTACGTGCTGGACGTGTCCGGCTCGGGCGGCGGCCCGGCGATCCATGGGCGCGAGGCCGCGATGGCCTCGGTGCTGTCCTCCATCCGCGATGCGGTAACCGCGCATCAGGTGCATTTTCCCGAAATCACGCTGAACGGCGACGAGGCGCTGGCCGTGTTTCCCATGCAGGACCGGGTGCTGTGGGGGCCGGCGCGGCCCTCCATCACCGGCTACGGGCATTATCATGACCGGCTGGTGCGGCGGCACGGGGAATGGAAGATCGCCGCGCTGAAGCTCACGCGGCTGCATGTGGATGTCGCCCCCGCCCCAGCCGCGCCCAAGGGCGATGCATCATGAGCCGGCTGAAGGTTGGAATCGTCAGCGCGAACTGGGGGGCGCTGGCGCATCTGCCGGCCTGGCGCACGCTGCGCGACGATGTCGAGGTGACCGCCATCTGCACCTCGCGCGAGGAGACGGCGGTAGCGGCGGCGAAGCAGTTTGGCGTCGCCCGGCCGTTCTGGAGCTATGAGGCGATGGCCAATGATCCGGACATCGACATCATCGATGCCGGGACCAACCCGGTATTGCGCGAGAAGATCGTCACGGCGGCGCTGACCGGCGGCAAGCATGCGGTGAACCAGATCCCGTTTGCCACTTCCGCCGAAGCTGCCGTGAGGCTGGAAAACCTGCGGCGCGCAAACGGCGTGCAGGGCGTGGCGGCGGCGAGCGTGATGGGGCTGCCGCATATCGCGCTGATGAAGGAGATGCTGGATGCCGGCGAGATCGGCGAGGTATTCCAGGTGAGCTGCTCCTGGCAGATGTCGTTCTTCCTGCAGATCATGCCGGGCTTTCCCTATACCTGGTTCGGCAAATCCGGGCTGGGCGTGAGTGTCACGCGCAATAACGGCTCGCATATGCTGCACGCGCTGCGTCATCTGTTCGGGCCGGTCGCCGCGGTCTCGGCGCAAATCAAAACCCAGCTCAAGGAATGGGTGCTGCCGGGCGGTGAAATCCAGCAGGTGGAGACCGACGATACCAGCCACGCCTTGCTGAATTTCGCCTCCGGCGCGATGGGCATGTTTTCCACCTCCTGGACGGCGGCGGACAGCCCCGGCTTCAGCATCGAGGCTTTCGGGAGCACGGGCCGTCTGCTGCTGACCTCGCTCGCCTATCCCAGCATCCAGACGGCAAAGCTCTACGCCAGCAAGAACGACGCGGTGCATCATGCGCCATCGGGCGCGGAAGTGCCGGTGCCGGAGCGGTTTTTCACCGCTGGCGGCCAGGTGGTGGGGCTGGGGCCGGAGGATATGTATAATGGCGCGCAACGTGTCTCTCTGGCGCGGGTGTTTGAAAGCCTCGTCAAGGGGATCAGGGGTGAAAGCCCGCCATTGCCGGATTTTGCCCGCGCGGCGGAGATTCAGGGGTTGATCGAGGCGATGTATCAATCCGCCGAACGCAGAAGCTGGGTGGATACGGCGGAGCTGGCAAAAGCCTGAGTCCGCGTGGCGCGGGGAAGCAAGTGCCGCGGCCTGCGCGGTCATGCGGGGTGGGCCTTGGCCGCTCGACAGGGCGGGGCGCGTTGGTAGTATCGGCCGGCTCAGGCTGAGCCAGAGCTGCCGCGCGCGCCAAAATCCGCCGGGTAGGGCGGGCCGGCAAAAAGCTACAAATGCGACTCAAGGAGGACAGCATGACGGCGACTGACGAAGCGGCTCTGGGCAAGGTGCCTTTACGCGTAACGCATCCCCAGCGGATTCCCTCCCGGCGCTATTACGACCGTGAATTCTTCGAGCTGGAGAATGAGCATGTCTGGCCGCATGTATGGCAGATGGCGGCCCGGCTGGAGGAAATCCCCGAGGTCGGCGATTATGTCGAGTACAAAATCCTCGACAAATCCGTCATCGTGGTCCGCACCAAGGCGGGAGTGAAGGCATTCCACAATGCCTGCCGCCATCGCGGCGTGCAGCTCGTGATGGAGCGCGGCAACTGCAAGGGCAAGGGCTTCATCTGCCCGTTCCACGGCTGGCGCTGGAACATGGATGGCGAGAATACCTTCATCTATGGCCGCAGGATTTTTGACGAGGCCAATCTCGAACAGGCCGAGATCAATCTCGCGCCGTGCCGGGTCGAGCTGTGGGGCGGCATGGCCTGGATCAATTTCGACGATACGGCGGCTTCCGTGAAGGAGAGTTTTGGTCCGGTGACCGACCGGCTGGATGCGCGCAACATGGAGAATCTCAAGGTCGAGGGCTGGTGGAGCTTCGAGCTGCCGACCAACTGGAAGCTCGCGATGGAAGCCTTCATGGAGGGCTACCATGTGATGCGCACGCATCCGCAGCTCTTCCAGGCGCTGACCGAGGACAAGATCGGCTATTTCGGCGGCGATGCGGAAGGCAAGATGCCCTTGAAGGAGGCCTCGGCCGAGGAATATATTGACAAGACGATCACCCAGCTCGGGCGGCTGCATACCGGCATGGCGGGCATGGTGCTGGCCACGGATATCGAAATCGCCGAGCGCCTGCGCGGCGAGGTCGTTTCCGAGGATATGGCCACCGTTTACAGCACTTTCTCGCGGCGGATGAAGGAGGAGATCTTCGCGGAGGGCCAGGCCAAAGGCCTGCCCGTGCCCGACCTCAACGTGGTGGATGCGACCATGCCGGCCGCCTCGGTGGAATACATGTTTCCGCATTATTTCGTGCTGCCGTATTATGCCGGCATGTCGGCCTACCGCATCCGGCCGCTCACGCCGGAAACCTGCCAGTTCGAGCTATGGTCGCTGGCATTTCACCCCGAGGACCATGAGCGGATCACCGCCCCCATCGTGATGCCGCATGACAGCCCGGACGTGCCGGAAATTCCCCGCCAGGATTACGGAAACCTGCCGCGCCAGCAGCTCGGCCTGCACGCGAAGGGCTTCGAGTATATGCGCCTGTCGCACCAGATGGAGGGCATGATCAGCAATTACCAGCGGCTGATCGACGGCTTCCTGGCCAGGCTCGACATGGCGAAGCTGACCAAGGCGCAGCACGCGGTGAATGACGGCTTCAACCGGCCGATTAATGATTTAGGGTTTTGAGGAAAGCAGTACCTTTTTGTGAACAAAAAGGTACCCAAAAAAACTTTATAACAGGGGATACGGGGTGTGACTCCATGGGACGCACCCCGTGCCCCCTGTTGCAAAAACCGCTCTTCAAAGCGGCTTCTTTCTTAACGAGCAGAAAGCCCGACATGCCCCGGCATCAGCCGCGCGCGGATGGAATTCTGCAGAAACGCCACGCCGAGATACTGGCCGACCAGGATGGGAAATTCCAGCATCTGCGCGTCATCGAAGGTTTTGGTCAGAATGGCCCAGGTCGCATCGGTGATCATGGCATCCGCGATCATCTCCTCGACGGCGCGCAGGACCGCGGCGTCATGCGCGCTCCAGCCCGGGGCGGATGAGCCGATGATGGTGCGCTCGATTTCCTCGGTGGTGATATTGGTCATGCGCCGCGCCATGTCGACATGCGCGTTCCACTCATAGGGCGCCTGGGCGAGCCAGCCGATGCGCAGCACCGCCAGTTCGCGGTCACGCACCGGCAGCAGCGGGGCGCCCATCAGCACCATGGCGAGATCGGAATGGGCGCGGAAGAGTTTCGGGTGGCGCAGCATGATGGCGAAGAATTCCGGCATGTAGCCGTTTGGCGGAATTCCCGCCGCCTTCTTCATATCCGTATTGATGACCTGCATCTCTTCGGTGAAGGCGTCTTCCGCCAGCGGCTCGATGCGGCGCGGCTTGCCCTGAACATCGGCATCGCGCGCGGCGGCGCGGGCCAGCACGGCGGGGTCGATCTTGGCGTTGGCGGTGTCATTCGGCATGGTCGCTCCCCCGGCACTTATGTGCGTTGATGATCGAGCGGATAGGCAAAAACCGCGCTCCGGGCAATGACCGCACCGCAAGCTGCTGGCCTTTATCCGGCGCCGCGCAGGGCATGCTGATAAGGTACTCAGCATTACCGCGTCAAGGCGGCGGCGCCGGTTGACGCTGCATTGGCAAGCTCGCTACGGTTGCTCATCAACAGTGTCGTCGCCGTGTCAGAGCCGCTCGCCTCCCGATTTCGGGCGGAAGAGTCGCCAGCGGTTTCGATAGGGAGGAACAAATCATGACGATGCAATTCGCGCGCTATATCGCCGAGCGGCCGGCCGGGCTGGCCGAAGGCTGGACGCTGGAACGGATCACGCCGATGAGCCGGCTCTATGGCGCCAACGGGATGCGCACCGGGCCGGATGGCCGGCTTTATGTCGCGCAGGTCTCGGGCAGCCAGATCAGCGCGGTCGACCCCGAAACCGGCGCGGTGGAGGCGATCAGCCCGATGGGCGGCGGCATCGTGGCGCCGGATGATCTGGTGTTCGACCCGGCGGGCAATCTCTACGCCACGGAAATCACCGAAGGGCGGGTGAGCGTGCGCGAGCCCAATGGCCGCACCCGCGTGCTGTACGGCGATATCCCGGTCGCCAACCCCATCACCTGGCATCAGGGCCGGTTGATCGCGGGTGAGTGCCGGCCGGGCGGGCGCATCATGGAGCTGGACCTGCACGGCGGGGCGCCGCGCATCCTGCTGGAAGAGGTGCCGATGCCCAATGCGTTTGAGGTCGGGCCGGACGGGATGCTGTATTTCCCGGTCATGGGCACGAATGAAATCTGGCGCATGAGCCTGGATGGCGGCGCGCCGGAAGTGGTGGCGCGCGACCTCGGCGTGCCGGACTCCGTGAAGTTCGACCCTCAGGGGCGGATCGTCTCAACCCAGGTGCATAGCGGCCAGGTCCTGCGGATCGACCCGCGCACCGGCGCGCGCGAGGTGCTGGCCGATATCTGCCCGGGGCTCGATAATGTCAGCTTCATCGGCGAGCGCATCTTCGTCTCCAGCATTTCCGGGCAGATCAACGAGGTGCTGGGCGGCGGCAAAATCCGTTCGGTGGTGCCCGATGGTCTGAACTGGCCGCTCGGCCTGGCCATGGGCGAGGATGGCGTGCTGTTCGTGGCCGACGGGCCGTTCTGCTACACGCTGCGCCCCGGCGAGGCGCCGAAACTGGTGGCCATGCTGTTTACCCCCGGCTGCCCCGGCTATACGCGCGGCGTGGCCACAGCCGGGCCCGGCGAGGTGGTGGTAACCACCGCCAACGGCCAGGTGGCGCGCTGGCGCCCGGCTGAGCAGAGCAGCGAATTTCTGGCGCAAGGGTTCGACCGGCTATACGGCGTGGCGGTGGCCCCGGGCGGCGCGGTGGTGTTCGCCGAGGCCGGCACCGGGCGGGTACTCGCGGTCGAAGCCGGCGATGTGACCGAGCTGGCAACCGGGCTGCGCGAGCCGATGGGCGTGGCCGTGGGCTCTGATGGCACCGTATATGTCTCGGAATGCCATGGCGGGCGCGTGGTGAAGCTGAGCGGCGGCAAGGCCGAAACGGTGGTGGACGGGCTGATGCAGCCGCAGGGCATCCTGCTGCGAGACGGCAAGCTTTATATCGTCGATGCGCTGGCCAAGCAGCTCGTGGAATATGATGTGAAGAGCGGCGCCCGCGCGGTCATCGCGGCCAATCTGGCGGTCGGCGCGCCGCCCGGTGTCACACCCAAGAAGCTGGGCGCCATCCAGCCGCTTTCGGGTCCCATGGGGCCGTTCGCCGGCATTGCCGCCGGGGCGGATGGCACGCTTTATGTCTCGGCCGATGCCGAAGGCTGCGTCATCGCCCTGCGGCGCGCGTAACATCCATGGCTGACAACCGCGAAGATGTGGCGGCGCGCTCGAGAGCGCGGGAGGCGGCGACCGTCGCCGGCCCGCCGCGCATCGCAGCGCTGACGCCGGAGGCCTATCCGCAGGAAATTCTCGCGCTGACGGCAAAAATCGACATTGCCGCGGGGATAGAGCCTGACCCCACGCGCGTGGCGTCCGACTGGCTGGCGACCGTGATGCGCCACCCAAAACTTTTCGCCCCGCATTCGGAGCTGGCCGTCGTGCTGATGTCCGGCGGACTGCTGTCCGACCGGGACCGCGAACTGGCGGTGCTGCGGACCGGCTGGCTATGCCAGGCGCCCTATGAATGGAGCGCGCATGTCGAGCTTGGCCATCGCATCGCCGGGCTCACCGCCCAGGAGGTCGAATGGGTGACCATTGGTTCGGCCGCACCAGGCTGGGGCGCGCATGACCGCGCGGTGTTACGCGCCGTCGAGGAATTCCTCGCCGATGCCATGATCTCGGATGCGACCTGGGCGGTGCTGGCGAAAACCTGGGATGACGCCCGGTTCCTGGAATTGCCGATCCTGGTCGGGCAGTATCTCGGCGTCGCATTTTTGCAGAATTCGCTCCGCATACCCTTGGCCCCTGGCTATCAAGGGCTGTTCGCGCGCTGATCGTCCATTCCGCCCGCACAATGCCTATTGTGTATTGACAATAGATGCGGCCCGGTGCGATACAGCCGCCGTCCATAGACAGGCCCATCGCAAGCCGGGCCAGAACCAAGGCAAAACCACTGCATGGCGAAGCTTTCCGAGTACACCTCCTTTGCGGATGCCCAGGCACATTATTCCACCGCGAAACTGTGGGAAATGTTCGATGGCACGCCCGAGAATTTCAACACCGCGCATGAGTGCATCGACCGCTGGGCGGCCGATCCGGCGCGGGTGGCGGTCAACATCGTGCGGACCGGCAGCCCGACCGAGGCCGTCACCTTCCGCGACATCTCCGAGCAGTCCAGCCGGCTGGCGCATTGGCTGGTGGCGCGCGGCATCAAAAAAGGCGATCGCGTCGCCTTCATGCTGGAGCCGTCGCGGGCGTTCTATATCTCGCTGTTCGGGGCGCTGAAATGCGGCGCCATCAGCGTGCCGATGTTCACTTTGTTCGGGCCGGACGGGGTTAAACTACGCCTCAATGACTGCACGCCCTCGCTGCTGATCGTGAACGAGGAAAAGCTCGCCGTCGCCCGCGAGGCGATGGCGGCGGAAAACATCGTGCTCGATACCGATCTGATGGCGGATATCGCCAGCTATCCCACGACCTTCGAGACCACGACGACAGCCGCCGACCTCGCGGTGTTCCAATACACCTCGGGCACCACGCGCGACCTGCCGGCGGCGGTGAAACACCAGCACCGCGCCGTGGTGGTGCTGACCACCGCCGCGCTCTACGGCACCGGCATCCGCCCCGGCGACCGATTTTTCTGCCCCTCATCCCCGGCCTGGGGCCATGGGCTGTGGCATGGCACGCTGGCACCTTTGGCGCTGGGCGTGACCACCGGCGCCTTCGCCGGCAAGTTTGATGCGAAAACCTTCGTCGAGGCCCTGGATACACTCAAAATCACCAACCTCTCGGCGGCTTCGACGCATTACCGCATGATCCGCAACAGCGGCGTCGCCGAGCAGCATCATTTCGTGATGGAAAAACTCTCCTATACCGGCGAGCCGATCGACCCGGATACGCTGAACTACACGCAGAATTTGTTCAAAAAGCCCGTGTGCAGCATGTACGGCACCACCGAGATCGGCGTGATTCTGGTGAATTACCCCGGCGCGCCCGATTATCAGGTGAAAGACGGCTCGCTCGGCAAGCCGGTGCCGGGCATGAAGATCGAGGTCCGCGCGCCCGACGGCACGGTCTGCCCGCCGGAGCAAAAAGGCGAGATCATGCTGTTCCGCAAGGGCGAATGGCTCGCCACGAAGGATCTCGGCTGGACCGATGCGGATGGCTATTTCTACCATGGCGGCCGCGCCGATGACGTCATCATCTCGGCCGGCTGGACCATCAGCCCGGTCGAGATCGAGCAGACATTGCTGCGCCACGAAACCGTCGCGGAAGTCGCGGTGATCGGCGTGCCGGATGGCCTGCGCGGCCTCGCCGTAAAAGCCTTCATCGTCACAAAAGGCGGGGCGAAGGACGAGGCGCATATCAAGGAGCTGCAGGATTTCACCCGCCACCAGCTCAGCGCGCATGAATATCCGCGCATCGTCGAATTTGTCGACCAGCTTATCAAGACCCCGGCCGGGAAGATCAACCGCAAAGCGTTGAGAGACCTTGAGGCCAAGAAGATTGCAGAGAGGACAGTATAATGAGCGAGACCGAAGCAGCGCCGGCCCAAAGACATTTTCCGAAAATCACCGAAGCGGCGCTGGACGATCTGCGCAAGCGCATCGGTGTCACCATCACCGATACGGTCGAGCCGTGGAATTATGAAGCCACGCGCGACGGCATCCGCCACTACGCCCATGGCATCGGCGATGACAACCCGCTGTGGTGCGACCCGGCCTATGCCGAGAAGACCGCGCACGGCACGATTCTGGCGCTGCCGAGCTTCCTGTTCTCGACCAGCCGTATCGTCTCGGGCTATGTCGGCGGCCTCGCCGGCACGCACGCCATGTGGGCCGGTGCCAATTGGGAATGGCACAAGCCGGTGCGGCGCAATGATGTCATCAGCACCACCGCGCATCTGAAGGATCTGGTCGAGCACCAGACCCGTTTCGCCGGCCGCTCCTTCCAGCAGATCTATCATGTCGATTTCTACAATCAGCATGGCGATCACGTCGCCGAATGCGACAGCTACTGCTTCCGCACCGACCGTGACCATGCCCGCGAGGTCGGCACCAAATACAGCGAAGCCAAAGAGCGCGGCGAGAAGGTCTATTCCGAGGAAGAGCTGCAGAAGCTGTACGAGCTGTACCGCAATGAGGAAGTGCGGGGCGCCACCCCGCGCTACTGGGAAGACGTGAAGGTCGGCGACAAGCTGCCAACCATGCTGAAGGGCCCGATGACCGTGACCGGCTTCATCGGCTACGCCCAAGGCTGGGGCGGGCTCTACATCCGCACCAACAAAATCGCCTGGGCCATGTTCGACAAGCACCCGGGCCTTGGCATTAAAAACCGCTTCGGTATTCCGGACTGCCCGGAACGCGTGCATTGGGACCAGGATTTCGCCCTGAAGGTCGGCGCCCCCGGCGCCTATGATTACGGCCCGGAGCGCTGCTCCTGGCTGACGCATCACTGCACCAACTGGATGGGCGATGCCGGCTTCCTGCGCAAGGCCAAGAGCCAGATCCGCCGCCATAACCCCGAGGGCGACGTGGTGCTGATCGACGGCACGGTGACGGGCAAGTATGAGGAGAACGGCCAGCACCTGGTCGAAATCACCCAGAAGGCCACGACCTATAATGACGAGACCTCGGCCACCGGCGTTGCCGTGGTGCAGCTGCCCTCGCGCGGCGCATAAGCTTTCGCCGCCCGCCTGCCGGGCGGCACACTTCCACGGGAGGCGGGCGGAAACGCCTGCCTCCCGTTTGCGTTTGCGCGGGAGGATGGCCGGGCGGAAATTTGCCTTCCGCCAAGCGCCTGGCATATACATCAGGACAAATAATCAGAGCTAGGAGAGTTCCCATCATCAGGAAGGTTGCCATTGTCACCGGGGCCGGCTCCGGCGTGGGCCATGCCACCGCGCATGTGCTCGCGGCGCAGAATATCGCCATTGTCGCCGTCGGCCGGCGCGCCGGGCCGCTGGAAGCGCTGCGTGAGGAGCTGAAGGATATTGTGCCGGTCGCCATCGCCGCGGTGGACGTAACCGCCGATGACGCGCCGTCCAGCGTGGTCGGGCTCGCCATGTCCGAATTCGGCCGGCTGGATTATCTCGTCAACAATGCCGGCTTCGGCAAGCCCTCCCCGGTGCATGAAACCACCGATGAGCTGCTCGACCAGGTCTGGAGCGTGCTGCTCCGCGCCCCCTTCCGCTTCTGCCGCGATGCGCTGAACGTGATGGAGGATGGCGGCGCGATCGTGAACATCGCCTCGACCTTCGCGGTCATCGGCGGCTTGCGCGGCGGCATGTATTCGGCGGCCAAGGCCGGGCTCGTCGGCATGTCGCTGCATATGGCGGCGCAGTATGGCCGGCGCAACATCCGCACCAATGTGGTGGCGCCCGGCGTGCTGGAAACCCCGATGACCGAATATGCCTGGGATCAGCCGCGCTTCAAACGCATGAATTTTGACATGACACCGCTGGCCCGCACCGGCACGGCCGGGGATGCCGCCGAGGCTAT
>JAKBAV010000073.1 GCA_021826225.1 Pseudomonadota bacterium
GCAAATTTGGGGTGTCGCTCGTGTTCGAACATGTAATCGCGGGCGAGCGGCAGCGCTTCCTGGTCGCGGGTGAGCTGGATCTGGAAATTCACATGGTCGGCGAGGCGGAAGGCCAGTTCGGAGCCGGACAGGTAGAACTCGAACATGCGGCAGAAGCGCTCGTCATAGATTGTCGTGATGGCATCCTGGTTGGCGGCGAAACGGCGGCGCCAATGGGCGATGGTCTTGGCGTAATGCAGGCGCAAAATTTCGATATCGGTGGTGACCAGCCCGGCGCGCTCCAGCGGTACCATGACCTCGGAAAGGGCCGGGATATAGCCGCCGGGGAAGATGTATTTGGTGATCCAGGGGTTGGTGGCACCAGGGCCTTCGAGCCGGCCGATGGTGTGCACCAGGGCCACGCCATCGGGCGCCAGGCAGCGCTTCAGCGTGGCGAAATAGGTGGCGTAGTTGGGGATGCCGACATGCTCGAACATGCCGACCGAGACGATGCGGTCGAACTGCCGGTCCATGGCGCGATAGTCCATCAACGCGAAGCTGACGCGGTCCGTAAGGCCGGCCTCCTCGGCGCGGGCGCGGGCGGCGGCGAGCTGCTCCTCCGAAAGCGTGATGCCGGTGACATGGGCGCCGTAATCGCGCGCCAGGGTGAGCGCCATGCCACCCCAGCCGCAACCGATATCAAGCACGGTGAGGCCGGGCCGGTCGAGCTTCAGCTTGGCGGCGATATGGCGTTTCTTGGCGGCCTGGGCCTCTTCCAGCGTCTCATCGCCACGCGGAAAATAGGCGCAGGAATATTGCCGGTCGCGGTCGAGAAACAGCGAATAGAGCCGGCCGTTCAGATCGTAATGATGTGCCACGTTCTGCTTGGCGCGCCGCGCGTTATTGGCTTGCAGCAAGGGGCGGAGCCGGCGCCTCAGGCGGTCCTGCCAGCGCAGGATGGGCATGTTGCCGGTGCGGAAATTATCCATCACCACGCTCAGCACATCATGGATGGTGCCGTTGGTGACGGTGATGCCGCCATCCATATAGGCTTCGCCGAGGGCGAGGCCTGGCTGCAGGGCGAGATGGCGAAGCGTGGCGGTGTCGTTGATTTTGAGGCCGGCCGTGAAACCATCGCCCTCACCATAGGCGTTGCGTGTGCCATCCGGCCAGGTGAGGTAGAGCGTGCCGCGATGCACGAGGGTTTTCAGTCCGAAATCAAGAATTCCGCGATACAGCCCATTCATCGTTACGCCTCCGCCCAGAAGATGCTCTCGAAAGGAAGTGTCATTAACCTAGGCGGGGGTGGCGAAAAAAAAAGGCGTAAAAACAAAAAAACGGCCCCCGCCATGCAGCGGGGGCCGTTTTTTGAGTGAAACAGGCCTGAATCAGGCCGCTTCGCTGTCTTCCTCGCCGAATAGCGGCCCGATATCGAGCTTTTCATCGGCTTCGCGGGCGATCGTCTCGCCGCGGGCCTGCTTCTCGGCTTCCTCGGGGCTGCGGGCGGCGTTCACCTTGATCTCGATGATCACTTCCGGGTGCAGTTCGATGCGCACCTTGGTGATGCCCAGCGACTTGATCGGGTGGACCAGCAGGACCTGGGCACGGTCGATGGTGAGGCCGGCGGCGGTCGCGGCATCGGAGATGTCGCGGCTGGAGACGGAACCATACAGCGCGCCGGCTTCGGAGGCCTGGCGGATGAGGGTGACGCCGAGCCCGGCGACGCGCTCGGCGACGCGCTCGGCCTCTTCGCGGCGCTTGAGGTTCTGCGCCTCAAGCTGGACGCGCTCGCGCTCGAAACGCTCCTTGTTCGCCTTGGTGGCGCGCACGGCTTTGGACTGCGGCAACAGGTAGTTGCGGGCATAACCCGGCTTCACCTTCACCAGCTCGCCCATCTGGCCGAGCTTTTCCACGCGCTGCAGCAGGATCAGTTCAATGTTTGCCATTTTTCTGAGCCTTTCTTAGCTGAGCACATAGGGGAGGAGGGCAAGGAAGCGGGCGCGTTTGATGGCTTTCGCCAGCTCGCGCTGCTTTTTGCCGGACACCGCGGTGATGCGCGAGGGGACGATCTTGCCGCGCTCCGAGAGGAAGCGCGACAGCAGGCGCACGTCCTTATAGTCGATGACCGGCGCGCCGGCACCGGAGAACGGGCAGGATTTCTTGCGGCGGAAGAAGGGACGGCGGGCGCCCACGGCGGGGCGGCGGGCGGCGCCGGTTTCGGTGGTTTCGGACATCAGATATCCTCCTCATTGCCGTAATCGTCACGGTCGGCGCGGAACTCGTCGCGCGCGCGGAATTCTTCGCGGCCTTCATCGAAGCCGCGCTTGCGGCCGGATTCAAAGCGGCCGGCGGGCTTGGGCCCACGGAAGGAGCGCTCACGGTCGTCAGACTTGCGCGACAGGATCACGGAGGGCTCCTCGGTGATTTCCTCGATGCGGATGGTCATGAAACGCAGCACATCCTCGTTCAGGGTGAGCTGGCGCTCCATTTCCTGGACGACGGGGGAAGGCGCATCCAGACCGAGCAGGATGTAATGGCCCTTGCGGTTTTTCTTGATGCGGTAGGCGAGGCCGCGAAGGCCCCAATATTCGCGCTTCTTTACGGCACCGCCATCGGCTTCGACCTGGGCGGTTGCGGCATCGGCGACGGCGTCGGCCTGGGCCTGTGTGATCTCGCTGCGCGCGATCAGCACGGTTTCATATAACGGCATGTCTGCTCCCCTCTGGCTGGTTCAACTCCGGTCCGGGTCTGGACCACCCGACAATCGGGCTGAGCATAGCCGGGAGAGATGCCACTCAACCCGGCAGGGAAGCGGGGCGTAGAGCATGTGGGCGGGCGAAAAGCAAGAGGGTGGGAGGGAGCGCCTCTTTGCGTCGATTTTCCGCCACTTTGCGGCTAATGCATAAGCACACGAGACGGCGGCTGGCGGCTGCGCAGTAATGTATGTCCATACAGGGAGAGCGTCTTGCCGGGATTTTCGATCTTCTCTCTTGGCCTCATCCTGCTGGTCGCCTCGCTGGTGGCCATGGTCTCGCGCCGTCTCAAGCTGCCCTACAGCGCCGGGCTGGTGGTGGCCGGCATCGTGCTCGCATGGCTGCCGCATGCGGTGCAGCTGCCTTTGAGCCGTGACCTTATTTTTAACGTGTTCCTGCCGCCGCTCATTTTCGAGGCGGCGCTGCGTCTCGAATGGCGGGCGTTCCGGCGGGATCTGCCGCTTACCGCGGCGCTGGGCTTTCCGGGTGTGGTGCTGGCGGCGGCGGTGGTTGCCTGCGGCATGCATGTCGCCCTGGGCTGGAGCTGGACCGGGGCGATGCTGTTCGGCGTGCTGATCGCGGCGACCGACCCGGTCTCCGTCATCGCCTCGTTCCGCGAGCTGCTTGTGGCGCGGCGGCTGAGCATGCTGGTGGAGACCGAGAGCCTGTTGAATGACGGTGCCGCCGCGGTGGGCTTCGCGTTGTTGGTGGCCATTGCCGCCGGCCAGTCCGTAACACCCTGGGGAATTGCCGGATCGCTGGTATGGACGGTGGCGGGCGGCGTGATGACAGGGTTGGTGGTGAGCGGCGCGTTGCTGGCACTGGCCGGGCGGACCGAGGATCATCTGGTCGAAATCACGCTGACGACCATTGCCGCCTATGGCTCGTTTCTGCTCGCCCAATGGCTTGGCATGTCAGGCGTGCTGGCGAGCCTGTCCGCCGGGCTGCTGGTCGGCAATTTCGGCATGATGCGGGCGATTTCGCCGCACAGCCGCGAATATGTGCTCGCCTTCTGGGATTATGCCGCGTTTCTGGTCAACTCCATCGTGTTCATCCTGATCGGCGGGCATGAGGCGCATCAGCATCTCGGCGCCGTCGCGCAGGCCGCTGCGGCCGCCATCGTGCTCGTGCTGGCGGGTCGGGCGCTGGCGGTTTACCCCATCTGCGCCCTGTTCGCGCGCGGCAGGTTGCGGGTGGGCGCCGCGCAGCAGCATGTGCTGGTCTGGGGCGGGCTGCGCGGGGCAATGGCACTCGCCCTGGCGCTGGCGCTGCCGGCCAATATCCCGGAGGATGGGGAGATCGTCACCGTCGCCTTTGCTGTCGTCGCCTTCTCCATCTTCGCGCAGGGGCTGAGCATGCCCTGGCTCATCCGCCGCCTGAACCTGACCGTGCCCCGGAATGATGAGGCGGCGCTGGGCGATTAAACCGGCTTCAGTCCGGCCGCAGCCCGCGCGCCGCCAGCAGGCTCGTCAGCTCGCGGATGACGGGGAACACTTCCTGGTTCCAGTTGCCGCCCTGGGCGTCATGCGCGGCCTGTTCGGATTCGACGATGGCACGATCCTCGCGGAAAATCTGCTCGGTAAAGGCCACGAGGATGGGCCAGGCGAGGTTCAGCATGGTGCGGCCGAGCACGCCGCTGGGGCGGTGGATGGAGAGCAGGCCGAAGGTGCGGATGGTTTTCTGCGCCACGTCGAGCGGGACATAGACGATCCACAGATCCATGACCGTATCGCCGCCGCTGCTGACGATGCGCAGGGTCTGGTAGGGGTATTCGGTGCGGATCGTCATCACGTCGCCGTCATCATGGTCGCCCTTGCGGTTGCCGAATACCGCGGCCTCGCCCCAGGGCTGTTTGCCGCTGGTGCGGGCGAACGTGTACTGCACTTCGAGCCAGTCCTCGCCGGCGCGCCGGCCGAGATAGCGCGGGCGGATCTGGCCCATGATGCGGCGGTGCAGGAACTGGTGGTTCATATCCACCAGGTTCTCATGCATGAAGGAATAATGGCACGCGATCTCGCGGCCGAAGCGGCGGGTTTTATAGGCGGGGTCGGCGGTGGCGCCGAGGCGCGGCAGGGGGCCGGCTTTCGCGGGGTCGCCAGGGAAGATCAGGATCATCCCGGCTTCCTCGCGGCAGGGATAGGATTTTACGCCGTTGGGCAGCTTGCCCTTGCCGATATAGGGGACATCGATGCATTTGCCTGATTGGTCGTAGGTCCAGCCATGATAGCCGCAGCGTATGGCGCAGCCCGATACGACGCCCTTATCGAGCGGCACCTGGCGATGGGCGCAGCGGTTTTCCAGCGCGAACACGGCACCCTGGGCCGGGCGGACCAGCACGATGGGATTGCCCGCGAAGCGCACGGCCAGCGGCTTGGCGGTTTTCAGCTCGCGCGACCAGGCCACGGGATACCAGTGGTCGGGGCTGATCTTCACCCGCCTGGCATCGATGTCCGAAGCATCGCAGGAGGCCGGCAAGATGCCCGTGTCATCGGCGAGGGTATGAATTTGATCCATGCGAAGCGTTCCTCGAGGCTCTTATGAAGTGATGCGGCTGTATCAGATGGCAGATTTCGGGGCCGGTAGGCGGAGTAGGCACGCTACGCTCAGCTTGTGCAAGGTAGCCCGGCTGGCCGTACCGGGTCATGGGCCGCGATGGGCATATTGGTTAAATAAAGCAAAGTTAATGCAGCCTGCGCGCGTTGCCATATTTGGGACCGGTTTCGTCCATAAAAATGCCTCGCATTCCGCCCATATACAGTTACGATGATATTTTAAGAGGAGAAGGTTCTCATGGAACGAAAAACCGCTGGACTGCTTGGCGCACTTGCCGGGCTCGCCACAATGGGGGCGACCGGCGCACAGGCGGCGAGCCAGATGACACCGGCGCCGCTGCCGATCGCCTCATACGCGGATCTGCTCCGGCCGGTGCCAAATGCCGTCGAGCTGTTGCGCGCTCATGATGCGGAATTGCTGGAACAAGCGCGCAACGCCCCGGCGCGGGTGCAGAACGTGCAATATTATGGCAATGACCACCACCATCATCATCACCATCATGAATATTACGCGCCGCCGCCGCCGCCGCCCGAATATTACCACCACCACCACCATCATCATCACAATGGTGGGGCGGTGATCATGCTGCCGGGGCTCGGCATCCAGGTTAACTAAGCATTTAACTAAACTTTAATCCTCGGCTGCCCGGTCCCTGGCCCGGGCAGCGCCCAGGATGCGGCGGTAGGTGCCGTCAAAAATCGTATTGGTGGAGGATTTCCACCTCGTATCCACGGCGAGCGTGTCGCGGCTGGCATGGATGCGCCGGCTCTGCAGCTCGCGTTCGGCGGCTTCCTCCACACCCATGGGTTCCAGCGTGAAATCCGGTTCGGCCGGGATGATGCAGAACTGCATGAACGGCTCGCCGGGCCGGAAAATATGGACCCCGCCCTCATGCGGGGCCTTGAACACCACAAAATTGATCATCGGCCACCAGGATGTGCGGAGCAAAGCCGGCACCGCGATGGGCACATCATCGGCGCCGCTGGTGTAGAAGCGCGGATGCGGCTCGCTGCGCACGGCCATGCCTTCCGGCACTTTAAGGTCGAGCAGGAGCTGGTAGGTGTAATAAGTCTCGCCAAAGGCGCGGAAGGGCGGCATCTGCCGGCCGGATTCCGGGTCCGTGCTGAAATCGCCTTCGAAGATGAATTTGCCATCGCGCCGCGAGACGCGCAGCTCGGTATCGTGCGGGTAAAAAACCTCGATACCGTATTGCGCGCCTTCGACGAAGGGCAGGCAGTGCCAGCCTTGCTCGTGCGAGCCATCGCGCCGGGGCTCCTTAGTTCCCGTCCAGCCCGGCACTTCGGTTTTCGTGCGCCGGGGGGCGAGGCCGGGCTCAAAAAGCCGGTATTTTATGGCTGTCATGCTGGTTTCCACGCTGAGACGCTGGCTTCAGGAGCGGCGGGCTGTTCAGGCATAGCCGAGCAGCGACTTGATTTCGATATATTCATGGAAGCCGAATTCGCCCCATTCGCGGCCATTGCCGCTGCGCTTGTAGCCGCCGAAGGCGGCGTGGAAATCGAAGCCGCCATTAAGGCCGATCCATCCCGCGCGCAGGCGGCGGCCGATGGCGCGGACCTGGCTGATATCCTCACCGCTGACATAGCCGGCCAGGCCGAACAGGCTGTCATTGGCGATGGCGACGGCATCGTCGATGTCGTGATAGCCGATCATGACCAGCACGGGGCCGAAGATTTCCTCACGGGCGATGACGGTGTCATTGCTGGACACGAACACGGTGGGCCGGACGTAGTAGCCCTTATCCAGCCCTTCGGGCCGGCCGGGCCCGCCGGCGATGAGTTCGGCTCCTTCTTCCAGGCCCTTTTGAATATATTCCTGGATAAGGTTGTACTGGCCCTTGGAGACCACCGGCCCCATGGCGAAATTGCCGCGCGGATCGCCGACGGTGACGGCCTCGGCGGCTTCGCGGGCGGCCTTGATGGCATCCTGCATGCGCGCATGCGGCACCAGCAGGCGCGAGCCGGCGCTGCAGGTCTGGCCGGAATTGCCCATCATGGTGGATGTGGCGATGCCGACATTGGCCGCAAGTGAAGCGTCATCCAGAACGATGAAGGCGCTCTTGCCGCCGAGTTCCTGGCAGACGCGCTTGACCGTGGGGGCGGCGTTCTGGGCAATGGTCACGCCGACACCTTCCGAGCCGGTAAAGGAGATCATGTCCACTTCCGGATGGGTGGAGAGCGCGGTGCCGATAACGGCGCCACTGCCCTGGATCATGTTGAACACGCCCGCGGGTACGCCAGCCGCGTCAATGATCTCGGCCAGGATCTGGGCGGAATAGGGGGCGAGCTGGGGCGGCTTCAGCACCATGGTGCAGCCGGTGGCCAGGGCCGGGAAGCATTTCACCGCGACCTGATTCATCGGCCAGTTCCACGGGGTGATGAGGGCGCATACGCCGATCGGCTCGCGCAGGATGCGGGTATTGCCGCGCTGTTCCTCGAATTTGAATTCGCGCAATACCTCGATGGCGGTCTGCAGATGGCCGGAGCCCAGATAGACGTGGAAGCCATGCGCCAGGGCCGAGGGCGCGCCCATTTCCTCCATGATGGCATCGGCCATTTCCGCCTTGCGGCGCTCATACTCGGCCTGGATGGCGAGCAGCAGCTCGATGCGGGTTTCGCGGCTGGTCTGCGACCAGGCGGGGAAGGCGGCGCGTGCGGCGGCGACGGCGCGGTCGACATCGGCGATGCCGCCGAGCGAGATGCGGCCGGAGACTTCCTCGGTGGCGGGGTTGAGGACATTGGCCGTCCTGGGTTCCAGCGGGGCGACAAATTTGCCGTCAATATAGAAGTTCAGATAGTCGCGCATCACGTATCCCCTGGCTATTATGGGGGGATATTAGCGCGGGGTTTTGACGGAGGCCAGCCGCACCGGCGTGGCGCGGCTTATTGGCCGAGCGTGAGTTTCGCTTCCATCATATCGGGCTCCCCAGCCACGCGTGTGACCACGAAGCCCAGGCGTTTGATGAAGGCGAGCATCGGGGCGTTATCCGCGAGGATCTGGCCCTGGATGTCTTCCACGCCCATGCTGTGGCCCCAGCCGATGATCGCGTGCATCAGCGCCGTGCCGAGGCCGAGGCCCTTGGCGTCAGGGTCCACCATAATGGCGAATTCGGCGGATTTGCCGTCAGTATCATTGCGCACGAGCCGGGCGACGCCGAGGGTGCGGCCATCCTCGTGCTTGGCGATGAAGGCCATCTCGCGGGTGTAGTCGACATCGCAGAGCCGGGTGATCTGCTCGGTGGGGAGCGACCTCATGGGCGAGAAAAAGCGGAAGCGCATGTCCTCCGGAGTCATGCGCGAGAGCATGGCGGCATGAGCGTCGGCATCCTCCGGGCGGATCGGGCGGAGGGTGAATGTTTGTCCTTTCGCGCTGTGGCTGGCGCTCAGTGCGCTGGGATAGGGGGCGATGAGCGGCGGCGGGCGGCGATTTTGCGCCGGGCGGAGTGTTATGCGGGCGCTGGCGGCAACCGCACCCGCCGGTCCGGCGAAAATCGGGTCGAGGTCGAGGAGCAGGATATCGGGCGTATCGAGCATAAGCTGGCTGACGCGCACCAGCATGGCGGCGATGGCATCCATATCGGCGGCGGGCTGGCCGCGCTGCGCGGCCAGCGTGGCGGCCACGCTGGAGCGGCGGATGAGGGCGCGGGCCAGGGCCAGGTTGAGGGGCGGCAGATCGGCGGTGAGGCTGGAAATCTGCTCCGGATCGCCGCCGCCGGGGCCAAGGGCGATGAGCGGCCCGAGGACCGGATGATCGTTCACGCGGATGCGCAGCATGGTGCCGCGCGGGGCCTGGGCCTGGACCACGAAGCCGGCTTTCAGCACGTCCGCGCCGCGTTGCGCCAGGCGGAGCAGAATCGCGCGGGCGGCATCATGCACCGCGGCGGCATCCGGCAGGTCGAGCACGACCGAGCCGGTGAGCAGGTGGGTGGGCACATCCGGATGCGAGAGTTTCAGCACGGCGGGGAAGCCGAGCCGGGCGGCGGCGGCGCTGGCTTCGTCCGGCGAGGAGACATGGGCGGTGGCGAGGGTTTTGATGCCGTAGGCGGCGGCGATGGCCAGAGCCTCGTCCTGCACCAGCTGGCTCTGCCCATGCGCGCGGGCAGCGGCGAGGCGGGCGGCGAGCCCGGCCTTGTCCGGGGAGATTTCCAGAATCGCGGCATCGGGCAGTTCGCGCGCGGCGGCGCGGTTATGGCGGTTGCGGATCAGAAATCTGAACCCGGCAATGGCGGATTCCGGCGTGTCGAAACAGGCGAGCCGGGCTTGGCTCAGGCGGTGGCGGTGGCGCAAGCCTTCCGCCTCGCCCATGGCGGCGATGAGGAGCGGCGTGTTGACGGTTTTGGCGCAGGCGACGAGGGCCTCGATGGCGACATCGCCCTCGCCGTCACTGGGTGCGTGGATGACCAGGATGCCGCCGATTTCCGGACAGCTCGCGAGCAAAGCCGCGGTATTGGCGAGGCTGGTGGGATCCTTGCCGGCGAAAATCGGCGCGCGGGCTTCGGGCATTGGCATGGTGAGGGCGAGGACGCGCAGGGTTTCCGGCGCAAGTGTGGCCAGGGTGAGACCGGCGCGGAACAGCTCATCGGCGGCGAGACGGCCGATGGCGATGGAATTGGTGACGATGGCGAGCGTCTCGCCGCGCGCCGGGCGGACGCGGGTGAGGGTTTCGGCGGCGGCCAGGAATTCGCCGATCGAGCTGGTGAGCAGCACCCCGGCGCGGGCGAGTGCAGCCTCGACCGCGCCGGGAATGGTGCCCCCATTACGCATCTGCACCCCGGGGGCGATGGCGACGACCGGGCGCAGGCGGGCGGCGGCCCGGGCGGCGGAGAAAAACGCCGGCGGGTTCCGCAGTTTGTCGATCTCGATCATGATCGCCGCGGTGTCGGGGTCGCGCGAAAAATGGTCGAGGATCAGGCCGAAACCCATATCCTCGTTGCCGCCGACGCCCAGAATCTGGCTGAAACCGACCGCGTTGGGCACCGCCCAGTCGATGACGGTGCGGGCGATGGCGGAGGACTGCCCGACCAGCGCCATGCGGCCGCGCCCGGGCATGAGGCTGAAGGGCGAGGCGTTCAGCCCCGCGCCGGGCAGCATGAGGCCGAAGGAGTTGGGGCCCAGGGCGCGGATTTTCGCCATCCGCGCCATATCAGCCAGGTTGTGAACCCCGTGGGACAGCACGATGGCGCCGCGCGCGCCCATGGCGGCGTGGCGCCGCAATGCCGAGGCGACATGCTCGGGCGCATCGGCGATGAGAGCGAGGTCGGCGTTCGGGACCTCCTCGTCATCCGTGCCGATGACCCCGCCATAGGCCCCGGCGCGCAGGTTTTGCAGGATTTGGGCGCCGAAGGCGGTGGCGCTGCCGCTCAGGGAGATGCTGGCGGGGTTGAACAGCCGGGCGGGATCAAAAATGCGTTTCGCGGGTACCGTCATGCTGGCCTCCGATTATCCCCGTTATACACCTAAAACAGGGGGCGGCGCATTGATCGATGCCCTGGTATCTGCACCGGCATCCGGGCTACAAGCGCCGGCTATGAATTCCATTGAGCCCCAGCCCTTCGGCCTGTCGCAGCGTCTGCCCCCCAGCAATGTTCAGGCCGAGCAGGCGCTGCTCGGCGCGTTGCTGGCCAATAACCGGGCCTATGAGCGGGTTTCGGAGTTTCTCGCGGCGGAGCATTTCACCGATCCGGTGCATGGGCGGATTTTTACCGCCATCCAGCGCCGCTGCGAGGCCGGGCAGGTGGCTGACGCGGTAACGCTGCGCGGCGAGTTCGAGCATAATGGCGCGCTCGATGAGGTCGGTGGCACGGCGTATCTGGCGCAATTGCTGGGCGCCATGGTCGGCATCATCAATGCCGGGGATTATGGCCGGGTGATCCGCGATGCCTGGGTCCGGCGCCAGCTCATCGATGTCGGCGAGGTGATGGTGAACCGCGCCTTCGGCGCCGATCCGGAGCTGGATGGGGCGCAGCAGATCGAGGCGGCGGAGCAGGTGCTGTTCGACCTCGCGACCAAAGGCGGGACGGAGGGCAAGGGGGTTACCTTCGAGAAGGCGCTGACGCTCGCCATCAGCCTGGCCTCCAAGGCGTTCGAAAATCAGGGCTCGGTCTCGGGGCTCGATACCGGGCTGCGGGATTTGAACAAGCGCACCGGCGGGCTGCACAAATCGGACCTCATCATCCTGGCCGGGCGGCCGGGCATGGGCAAGACCGCGCTGGCCACCAAAATCGCCTTTGGCGCGGCCAAGGCGATGCTGGCCAATGCGCGCATCGACAACCCCAATGCGGTGCCCAAGGAATGCGTCGCCATCTTCTCGCTGGAAATGAGCGCTGACCAGCTCGCGACACGTCTGCTGGCCGAGGAGGCGCGGGTTTCGGCGGATAAGATCCGGCGCGGCGAGATATCCACACGGGATTTCGATAATTTCGTGAAGGTCAGCCGGGAGATTTCGGACATCCCGCTGGTCATCGACGATACCCCGGCGATCACGCTTTCGGCCTTGCGCACGCGCTGCCGGCGCCTGCAGCGGACCAACGGGCTTGGGCTGGTGGTGGTGGATTACCTGCAGCTGATGCGCCCGGCGGCGGGCACGCGACCCGAGAACCGCGTGCAGGAGATCAGCCAGATCACCCAGGGGCTCAAGGCGATTGCGAAGGAGCTGGCGGTGCCGGTGATCGCACTTTCGCAGCTCTCGCGCTCGGTTGAGAGCCGCGAGGACAAGCGCCCGCAGCTCGCGGATTTGCGTGAATCCGGCTCGATCGAGCAGGATGCGGACATGGTGATGTTCATCTATCGCGACGAATATTATCTGCAGGCGCGGGAGCCCAAGATCACCGCCTTCGACCGGGACGACAAGTACCAGGAGGCGATGGAGAAATGGAAGTCGGACATGCAGGCGGTATACCAGAAGGCCGAGCTGATCCTGGCCAAGCAGCGGCACGGGCCGACCGGTAAGATCGACCTGTTCTTCCAGGGCGAGTTCACGCTGTTCGCCGATCTCGATACCATCCACGAATGAGCCGGGCCACGAATGAGCCTGGCCACGAATGAGCCTGGCGTGAGCGCGCGGCTCGATATCGACCTCGGCGCGGTTGCCGCCAACTGGCGCCAGCTGGATGCGATGCATCCGGGCGAGACCGCCGGGGTGGTGAAGGCGGATGCCTACGGGCTGGGCGCGGTGCCGGTGGCGCAGGCGCTGGCGGCGGCGGGGTGC
>JAKBAV010000074.1 GCA_021826225.1 Pseudomonadota bacterium
TGGCGCCCGGCGTGCTGGAAACCCCGATGACCGAATATGCCTGGGATCAGCCGCGCTTCAAACGCATGAATTTTGACATGACACCGCTGGCCCGCACCGGCACGGCCGGGGATGCCGCCGAGGCTATAGCGTTTCTGCTGTCCGACAAGGCAAAATTCATCACTGGCCAGGTTCTGGTCGTCGATGGCGGCTGGAGCTCGACCAAGTTTCTCTCCGAAGAGGCGGCGACGGCGGTGCCGGTCGGGACCACCCCCTGATGACCGTGGCTGCGACAGAGGGCCGGCGGGTGATCAATGGCTGGTCGCTGCGCTGGGATGAGGCGCTGGCGGCCCAGGCGCGGGCCGATGGCGTGTGGCCTGACGAGACCTCGGCCGACATGGCTTTGCGGGCTTTGGCGCAGCAGCCTGAGCGGGTCATCGTCATCGATGAGCAGCGCAGCCTGACGGTGCGTGAGCTGGTGGACCAGGCGCAAGCCCTGGCCCGCACCTTCGTGGCGCGCGGCCTGCAACCCGGCGACGTGATCTCGCTCATGCTGCCGAACTGGCATGAGGCGACCGTCATCTACCTGGCCGCGACGTTTTCCGGGTTGGTCGCAAATCTGATTCTGCCGAATTACCGTAATAACGAGGTGATTTTCACCCTCGATGATTGCGGCTCAAAAATGATATTCGTGCCGGAGCTGTTCCGCAAATTCGACTATGTCGCGATGATGCAGGACGTGAACGCCAAGCTCGCCAGACCGGTTGAGGTCGTGGTGCTGCGCGGGGCCGCGCGCGGGATGTCCGCCTATGCCGCGTTGCTGGCCGAGCGCCATGATGCGGTACTGCCCAGGGTCGACCCCGACAGCGTGAAGATGGTGATGTACACCTCCGGCACATCCGGCCGCGCCAAAGGCGTGCTGCACAGCCATAACACCATTTCCGCCGCGGTGACGCAGATCCACCGCTACTGGCATGTCGTGGCCGGGGATTGTTTCTTCGTACCCTCGCCGATCAGCCATATCGGCGGCTCGATCTATGCCTTCGAGCTGCCGTTTCTGGCGGGCACACAGGTGGTGCTGCAGGAAGCCTGGGAGCCGGAAGCGGCGGTGACGGCATTCCTGACGCATGGCTGCACGCATATGGCGGGCGCCACGCCGTTTTTGCAGGCGCTGCTGACCGCCGCAACCAGGGCCGGCACGCGTCTGCCACGGTTAAAAGTGTTCATCTGCGGCGGCGCCTCGGTACCGGCTTCCCTGATCCGCGAGGCGGCGGCGCAGTTCGAGAACTGCATCGTCAGCCGCGTATTCGGCTGCACCGAAGTGCCGATGATCACGGCAGGCTCGATGGCGCGCGGTGATATCGACCACGCCGCCGAAACCGATGGCAAGCCGGGGCTTTGTTCCGTGAAGCTCATCGGCCCCGACGGGCGCCAGGTATTCGACGAAGGCGAGATCCTCAGCCGCGGCCCGCAAATGCTGCTCGGCTATCTCCGGCGCGAGGATGAGGATGGCAAATTCGATGCCGAAGGCTATTTCCTCACCGGCGATCTGGCGCGGTTGATCGATGGCGAATATCTCGTCATCACCGGCCGGGCGAAAGATATCATCATCCGCAACGGCGAGAATATCGCGCCGAAAGAGGTCGAGGATATTCTGATCCAGCATCCGGCGATCGCGGAAATTTCCATTGTCGGCCTGCCCGATGCGCGAACCGGCGAGATGGCCTGCGCGGTGATCGTGCCGGTGCCGGGCGCGCATCCGGGCGTGAACGACCTGCGCGACTTTCTGAACGCGCGGAATGTGGCGAAGTTCAAAATCCCCGAGCGCGTGGAATTGCGCGCATCGCTGCCGCGCAATGCCGCCGGGAAAGTGCTGAAAAATCGTTTACGTGATGTGGTGCTGGACCCGTCTCTAGAGACGGCAGTGGAGTAGAGACTATGGAGTTTGGTTGGAGTCCGGAACAGAGCCAGCATCGCGCGCGGGTCCGCGCGCTGCTCGCCAGGGAATTGCCGGCGGATTGGGACGACATCGCGGTGCACGGCCCGGGCTCGGACGCGCAGACGGCGTTTTCCAAAATCTTCTGCAAAAAGCTTGCGAATGAGGGATTGCTGATCTCGCACTGGCCTCGTGAATATGGCGGCAACGACATGACCGTCTGGGACCAGTTCATCATGGGTGAGGAGCTCTGGGCGGCGGGCGAGCCGCGCGGCCCGCAATATATGAACGTCAACTGGATCGGCCCGGTGCTGATGCGCTACGGCAACGCGGCGCAGAAGGCGGAGTATTTTCCGCAGATCGCCTCGGGCTCGGTCATCTGGTGCCAGGGGTTTTCCGAGCCCTCCGCCGGCTCCGATCTGGCATCGTTACGCACCAGGGCGGATAAGGTCGAGGGTGGCTATCTCGTCAACGGCGCCAAGGTGTGGACCTCCTATGCCGGCCTCGCCACGCATTGCTTCCTGCTGGCGCGCACGGCCTCCGCCGGCAAGGGCGCCATCGTCATTCTGCTCCTCGATATGGCGAGCCCCGGCGTGCAGGTGAAACAAATTCCCGCCCTCATTGGCGAGGGCGATATCCACGAGGTGTTCTTCACCGATGTTTTCGTCCCCGCGCAAAACCTGCTCGGCGAGGAAGGCCAGGCCTGGGAGATCATCACCTTCGCGCTGCAAAACGAGCGCATCGGCATTCCGCGCTATGCGTTTTCACGCCGCATGCTGGATCGCGCGGCCGAAAAACTGAAGGCCGATGGGCGGTTCGAAAATCCCGTGGTGCGCGACCGCGCCGGCCGTGCCCTGGCCTTATGCGAGGCGGCAAGGATGATGGTGTACCGCGTGGTGCATCAGCGCGCGACACAGGCGCCGCAGGATGCCTATGGCAATCTGGCGCGCTGGGCGATCATCCAGGCCGACCATGCGGTGAATGATTTCATGACCGAATTCATGCCCGAAGGTCTGCTCGGCGAGGACCAGATGCAGATCGCGCATCACCAGCGCGCGATCGCCGCCGGCATCGCTTCCGGTGCCGCCGAAATCCAGTTGAACCTCGCCGCCCGCCGTTACCTTGACCTGCCAAGTGAGCCCCGCCGTGGATTATGATTTTACCGAAGACCAGGCCGCGAT
This sequence comes from Pseudomonadota bacterium, assembly GCA_021826225.1. Lineage (GTDB taxonomy): Bacteria > Pseudomonadota > Alphaproteobacteria > Acetobacterales > Acetobacteraceae > Acidocella. The sequence goes on from JAKBAV010000074.1 coordinate 3,097, forward strand.
TCTAGGCGGTTTGGAGCAACTCATCGGCTCGCTCAATATCGAGCCCCCCAAGGATGCGGTGTTTTCCGCCTATTCGCAGCCGCTCGATGACGAGCTGACTGCTGGCGGCTATCTGGACATTACGAGCCAGGAAGGGTTCGGCCTGCTCGATGGCGCCTTGATCGTCGAGCAACTCGCACAGCTCCCGGTCTCGGTCGAGGCCGCGACATCGGTGCTGATCGCGCCGGTGTTTCTGGAGGATACCACACGCCGCCCGGTCGCCATTCTGGCGGGCGCGCTGACCAAGCCTGCGCGATTTTTGCCGATGGCGAAAACCCTGCTCGCCGATATCGGCGATGATCTGCTGCGCATCGAAATCCCTGAAGGTGCGGTGGAAGAGGTCGCGACACTCTTCGCCTATCCTTACGGACGTTTGAAAAATCCCGAGAACCTGCCTCGTGTTTCACTTGGGAGCGCGCAGCTTCCAACATTCCGGCGGCGCTGGCGCATCGCCATCGCCGTGGAATCCTCAGGGCTCATGCAGTCGGCGCTCAACCTGGTTCTGGAACATGTCAAAACCCGCCAGCAATTCGGCCGGCCGATCGGTTCGTTCCAGGCCATCCAGCATCGCCTCGTCATGGCCGCCGAGCTGGGCCAGGCGGTGCGCTGGCTGGGCTTGCGCGCGGCCTGGTCGGATAGCGAGAGCGATGCCGCGATAGCCGCCACCTTCGCGCAGGATGCCATTCCGCGCTTCTGTACAGATCTGCATCAGTTCTGCGGCGCCATGGGGCTCACGCTGGAATTCCCGCTGCATCACTGGACCTACCGGCTGCGCGCGCTGCTTGGCGAGCTGGGCGGCAGCAGCGCGCAGGCCATCGCCGCCGCCGATGCAACCTGGGGCCAGAAATGATGCCGGAAATGATGCCAGAAATGATGGACGAGTCACCCGATGATTTTCGCGCCCGCGCCCGCCGCTGGCTGCGGGATAATGTGCCCACGGAGCATCCGCCGGTCGATGGCCCCGAATCGCGCGCCTATGCGCTGGCCTGGCAGCAGCGCCAGTTCGCGGGCGGCTGGGCCGGGCTGACCTGGCCGCGCGCCTATGGCGGCCGCGAGCTTCCGGTGCTGCAACAAATCGCCTGGTTCGAGGAATATGCCCGCGCCCATGCGCCCAGCACACACAACGCGCTGTTCGTCGGCATGAACCATGCGGGCCCCACCCTCATCGCCTGCGGCTCGGATGAGCAGAAGGCGTTCCATCTGCCGAAAATCATGCAAGGCGATGTCATCTGGTGCCAGGGCTTTTCGGAACCCAATTCCGGCTCCGACCTCGCCTCCCTGCGCACCAGGGGTGAAGTGCAGGGCGACGAGCTTGTCATCAACGGCCAGAAAATCTGGTCGAGCTACGCCGATATCGCCGATTATCAGGAATTGCTGATCCGTACCGATCCGGCATCCTCGCGCCATCACGGGCTGAGCTGGGTGATCTGCCCGATGGATGCGCCGGGCATCACCGTGCGCCCGATCAAAACCATGGCTGGCCCGGCCAAATTCGCCGAGGTCTTTTACGATAACGTGCGTATCCCGCTCGCCAATATCGTAGGTGGGCTCAATAACGGTTGGAAAACCGCGATGGCGACGCTGAGCTTCGAGCGCGGCACGGCCTCGCTGGCGTTACAGATATCGCTGAGCCAGCGCGTGGAAGAGCTGATCGCCGCGTGCGATGATGTGGCGCTGGGCGAGACCCTGATGGATCTGCGCGCCGATGCCGCCGCCCTGCGCGCGATGAGCTACCAGTTCGCGATTAAAAGCGAGAGCGGGCCGGTGGGTTCCGAAGGCTCCATGATCCGCCTGTACTTCGCCGAACTGGCCCAGCGCGTGGCGCGCGTTGCCATCGATATTTTCGGCATCGCGGCGCCGGAAGTGCTGGCCGTGCACGGGCTCGGCTATGATTATTTCGACGCCTATTCCGAAACCATTGCCGGCGGCACCGCCGAGATCCAGCGCAACATCATCGCCGAGCGCGTTCTCGGGTTGCCGAGAGGAAGCCGATGACCATGTTTCACGCCAGCACCGAACAGCTTGAGCTGATCGACAGTTTTACCCGGCCGCTCGAAGAGCTTTTCGCCCCGGCCCGGCTGCATAAAAGCGAGTCCGATTACGGCCAGTGGGTCACCGGCGCGGAATTCGGCTGGTTCGGCATCAGCCTGCCGGAAGCCGCCGGCGGCATCGGCCTCGGCATGGTCGAGGAGGCGCTGCTCTTCGAGAAGTTCGGCCGTCATCTCGTCACACCGGGCTTCATGGCGGCGTCGCTCGCGGCCAAAACAGCCTATCTCTGCGGCGATGCGGCGCTGGCGCAACAGATTCTCAACGGCGAACTGCCGGTGGCCATGGCGCGGCAAGGCGCCCCGGGCGCCGGAGTCACGCTGGTCGATGCGGCCAGCGCCAAACTCTGCCTCGTTCTGTCGCCGCAGGGCACCGCCTTGTTTCATGCTGATGCCGTGGTGGAGCGCCAGCCCCTCGATGCCGCGCAATGGAGTATCCCGCTGCAATCCGCGCGGCTCGCCGGCAATGCGGCGGCCCACGCCGCAACGCAAAAAATCGGCGCCGATGTCAACCTGCTGCTGGCGGCGCAGCTCACCGGCATCGCCGCCGCGACGCTGGACATGGCAGTGTCCTACAGCCTGTTGCGGCAGCAGTTCGGCGCGCCCATCGGCTCGTTCCAGGCGATAAAACATTACTGTACCGATATGGCGATGCAGGTTCAGGCGGCGAAGGACATGCTCTCCTTCGGTGCCGTGGCGGTAGCCGAGGCGCGCGACGATCACCGCTTCCAGGCAGCCTCGGCGCTGGTCGTGGCGACCCGCGCGGCGTTTTTCAACACGGCGAAAAACATCCAGATTCATGGCGGCATGGGCTTCAGCGCCGAATGCGACGCGCATCTATACCTCAAACGCGCGCATGTGCTGGACACGCTGGCGGGCGGGCTGAAAGCCAGCCGGGCCGCATTACGGCGCGAGACCTCGATTTTCGGCAAGGACGCAGCCTAAAACAGGGTGGGCTAGAACAGGGTGGGAATGACATGGACGATTCGCTTTTATTCGACCTGGATGACAGCGTTGCGCTCCTGACGCTGAACCGCCCCGCCGAAGGCAATGCGATGACGCCCGGGATGCTCGTGGCGCTCGAACAGGCCTGGGCGCGGGTTGAGGATGATGCGGCCATTCGCGTGGCCATCATCACCGGCGCGGGCGAGCGGCATTTCTGCACCGGGGCGTCCGTCGGCAAGCTCGAGGTCGGGCAGGGCTCGTTGCAGAACAAGCCAAACGCCGCCGTCAACCGCTTCTCGCCGCGCATGTGCCGCGTCTCCAAGCCGGTTATCTGCGCCGTGAACGGGCTGGCCAATGGCGGCGGGCTGCATTTTGTCGCGGATAGCGATATCGTCATCGCCTCCCGGCTGGCGGCGTTCATGGATACGCATGTCAGTGTCGGGCAGGTTTCGGGGCTTGAATCCATCGGCGTGGCGCGGCGGGCCGGGGTGGGCGCGGCCTTGCTCATGGGGCTGGCCGGGCGTGGTTACCGCATGCCGGCGGAGCGCGCCCATCAGCTCGGCCTGGTCGACCTGCTGGAAGAGAATGCCGCCGCAACGATGGCACGCGCCAAGGAGCTGGCCAGGGCAATCGCCGCCAACTCGCCGCAGGCCATGGCCCATACCAAGCGCGCGATCTGGGCCTCCACCGAAATGCCCGATCCGGCGGCGCCCGATTTCGGCTGGGAGTTATTGAAGCTGCACTGGGGGCATCCGGATTTCGCCGAGGGACCGCAGGCTTTCACCGAGAAGCGTGCGCCGCGCTGGACGGTCGATCCTAACGCACGGCGTTAATGCCCCGCCAGCGCCGTGCCGGGCGTGCCCCAGCGCAGCGTGCCGGGCTTGCCGCAGGCGGGGCAGAGTGCGGCCCATTCCGCCGTGGCATGCTGGCAGGACGAGCATAGCCAGGCGGTGCGCGGCGGCGTTACCGGCCGGTCCTCCAGCGCATCGAGTACCCCCCGGGCGCGGCCGTCATCAGGCCCTGCCGCCAGCGCGGCCTCGGCATGGCGCCGGGCCTCGGCTGTCAGGCCAGCCGCCAGCGCCGTGCTGGCCAGCAGAATTTCCGATTCAGCATGGCCCGGATTGGCCGCCGCCAGCATTACCGCATCCTGGGCGCGCTCAAGCGGCGTTGCCTCAGGCGTGAACCATGCGGCGGCGAGCAGCGGATGCGGCGTGGTGCGCCATGCCGCCAGCACCGCCTTGCGCGCGGCACGGGGCTTGTCCAGCGCGCGCAGTGCCTGCGCCGCCGCCGCTACGGCGGGGGGAAAATCCGGCACGGCCTTGGCCGCCATCTGCGTGAAGCGCAGCGCCTCGCGCGGCGTGGTGGCCTGCGCCGCCGCCGCCACGGCCAGCGCCGCGACCTCGTGCTTTTCCCGCGTCAGCCCCAAGGCCGTGGCGAATTGCCGGTCATGCAGCGCCAGTTCGAGCCTTTTGCCGCGCGTCCAGGCGGCACCGGGATAGGCCGCCTCGGCATTGCCGGCATGGGTTCTGGCGGCGGCGAGGTCGGCTTCGGCAAGGCTCGCGCGCAACAGCCCGCGATGCCCGAGAAAGCGCATTTCCTTATGCGCCGCCAACGTCTTGAAGGCGGCTTTTGCCCCGGCCACATCACCCGCCAGCCTTGCCGCCTCGGCGCGCAGCAGCACGGTCAGCGGGGTCTCGCCAAGATATTTATGCGCCCGCGCCGCCTCGGCCTTCGCCGCCGCCGCATCCCCCGCCGCCAAAGCGACCAGCCCGCGCTGGGTCGCAACCTCCCCGGCCGCAGCACTTTTGCGCCGCCGCCATGCCGCCGCATGTCCTGGCGCCCGGACGATACCGCCAAATACGCGCAGGATGATGGTGAACAGCAAAGCGATGAGAAACAGCAGCAGCAGGGCCGCCGGGGTAGAGGTGGTGATGATATAGCCGCCGGTATGCGCCGTCACATCGCCGGGCAGACCGCCGATCCACCAGGCCAGCGCCAGCAGCACGGCCGCCAGCAGCAGGAATTTCGCCGCGGTCAGCATCAGCCGCCCTTCGCCATGGTGGCGATGGCCGCGCGCGCCGCCAGCAGCGCCTCGGCCTGGGGCAGCCAGCTCCCCATGGCCTGGCTCGCCGCCGGGCTCATGCCCTGGAGCGCGGCCACCGCCCCGGCCAGATCGCCATTATCCAGCGCCTGCCGCGCCAAGCCCAGCGCCGCCGCCGCGGGCGGGCCGAAGATAACATGCGTGCCATCGCTGATGGTGATGAGCCCTTCAAGACGCAATTTCGTCCGGGCCCAGAAGCCCGTGCCGCCATTGGTGGACAGGCTCGCCGCCTCGGCCGCCCGCGCCGCCGGGGCGAAACTCTGGCGCAGTTGCGCCAAGGTCGGCGGCGCCGTGGCGGCAAATTGCGCCAGTGCCTGTGGCGCGCCGGGGACCTGCCCGAGCGGCTGTCCCGCATCCAAAGCCAGCCGCGCCGTTTCCAGCGCGTTCAGCAGGGTCATACGCTGGGTCAGCGCACCGAGATTGGTGCTGTCGGCCTGCACCAGCGCGAGCGCGGCGTGGTCACTGGCCGATTGCGCCTGCACCACATTCACCTGCGCGGTCAGATTGGCGTATTGCTGCGCCAGCCCGGCCTGCGTCGCGGCCTGCGTCGCGGTATTATCAGGCACGGGTCTGGCCGCCGCCATACGCAAATCGTCAAGCTGGGCGCGCAGCACGGCAAGCTCGGTGGCGTCGGCGCGGTGGCGCTGCGCCTCATTCCAGAGATACGCCTCCCCCCCGGCGAGCAGCACAAACCCCAGCGCGAACACCACCGGCCATACCGCGCGGCGCGGCTTGCTGGATACGGGCGGTATAGGCGCAGACATGGACGCAGGCAGCGGTGCTGGCAAAGGCGGCGGCACCGGCGCTTCCGGGCTGTCCATCTCGTCCTTTTCCGTACCGCTCATGCCAGCAACGCCATCAAATCCGCCTCCGTTGGCGCCAGTGCGACATGAATTCGCGCCCAGGGCAACCCCGTCAGCCCCTTGGCCACATTACCACTCAGCACATATGCCGCCATGGCCGCCGTGCCGGGCGGTTGCAGCCGGGTAAAACTCCGCGCGGTTTCGGCGGAATAAAACAGCGCCGCGTCAAGCTCCCCGGCACGCAGCGCGGCGCTTATGCCAGCCGGCAAGGCGCGCAACGGCGCCACGGCATAGACCTTGCGCCGGATGGCGGTGATCCCGGCGCCGCGCAGCCGCGCCAGCAGCGCCAGGCCGTGCCGCTCGCCCACCGCCAGCACATGCAACCCCGGAAGGTGCCGCGCGGCGATGAGCCGGAACAGATCATCCGCATCGCCTTGCGCGCTCTCCACGCGGATGAACCCGGCCGCGCGCAGTTTCGTCGCCGTGGCATCGCCAACGCAGAAAACCGGCACGTCATGCAGCCGGGGTGGCAAAGCGGGCACGGCATGGCCGCTCGTCACCACTAGCGCGGCGGGGTGTTCGGGCAGGCGGGGGGTAAGCGGGCTGATGCTCAGGCAGGGCAGGAGCATGGGCTCATGGCCCAGGGCGGCGAGGCGCGCGGCGGTGGCTTGCGCGCCAGGTTCCGGCCTGGTCACCAGCAGCTTCACGGCGCGAAGATATCCTCGGGGCTATCGGCCTTCAGCTCGCGCCCCAGCTCGCGCCCCATGGCCTCGGCATCCTGGATCAACCCGGTGGTGCCGCGTTTCAGCAGGAAGGTGCCATCCGTCCGGGCGACCAGCCCGGTGAGGTGCAGCGTGCCATCGGGCAGCAGCCGGGCGTAACCGCCGATCGGGGTGCGACAGGAGCCGTCCAGCGCCGCCAGCAAAGCGCGCTCGGCGGTGGAGACGGCCTTCGCCTCCGGGTCCTCGATGGCGGCCAGCAGCTCGTGCAGGCTTTTATCAGCCGTGCGCACGGTAATGCCGACAATGCCCTGGCAGGCGGCCGGCACCATCTGCTCGGCGCTCAGCACAACGCTGGCCCTGTCGCCCAGGCCCAGCCGGCGCAGCCCGGCATAGGCCAGCAGCGTGGCATCCAGCTCGCGTGCCTCTATTTTCGCGAGCCGGGTGCCGACATTGCCGCGCAACAGCGAAAATTTAAGGTCCGGCCGGGCATATTTCAGCTGCGCCTGGCGCCGCACGCTGGCCGAGCCGATATTGGCGCCATCGCTGAGGGTGGCGTAGGGGTCCGCCGGGTCGCGCGGCGCCATGCCAGGGGGCAGGATCAGCGCATCGCGCGCATCTTCGCGCTTCAACGTGCAGGCCAGGGCAATGCCCTCCGGCAGCGTGGTTTCCAGATCCTTCAGGCTGTGCACGGCGAAATCGATGCGCCCAGCTTCCAGGGCCTCGTGGATTTCCTTGGCGAACAGCCCCTTGCCACCAATTTCCGCCAGCGGGCGGTTCTGCACGGCATCGCCGGTGGTGGTGATGATATGCTCATCGAACACCTCGCTGCGCCCCAGCATCGGACAGACCGCGCGCAGCAAGGCGAGAAACGTCGCCGTCTGCTGGCGGGCGAGCGGCGAGCCGCGCGTGCCGACCTTGAGCGGCAGGCCATGGCCATGGGCGGGAACATGCGGGGGAGTTACGGTTTTCACGCAGGTGGTCTAGAGCGGGACGCATGGAAAGAAAAGGTTGTGACCCCGGTTTTCCCGCCACCGCCGTGCTGGGCATCGAGAGTTCCTGCGATGAAACCGCCGCCGCGATTCTGGCGCCGGACGGCACCATACTGGCCGAGCGGGTGCTGAGCCAGATCGCCGATCACGCGGCCTTTGGCGGGGTGGTGCCGGAAATTGCCGCGCGGGCGCATCTGCTGGCGCTCGATGCCATGGTGAAGGATGCGCTGCGCGAGGCCGGGCTTGGCTTCGGCGGGCTCGCCGCCATTGCCGCCACGGCGGGGCCTGGGCTTATCGGCGGGCTGCTGGTCGGCACCGGCTATGCCAAGGGCGCGGCGATCGCCGCGCGCGTGCCGTATCTCGCCATCAACCATCTCGAAGCCCATGCGCTCACCGCAAGGCTGCCGGGCATGGCGGCCAGCCGGCCGGCGTTTCCGTATCTGCTGCTGCTGCTCTCCGGCGGGCATAGCCAATGCGTGGCGGTGGAGGGGGTGGGGCGCTACCGCCTGCTCGGCGCCACGCTGGACGACGCGGTGGGCGAGGCCTTCGATAAAACCGCAAAGCTGCTCGGCCTGCCCTATCCCGGCGGTCCGGCGCTGGAAGCCTGCGCCCGGGAGGGTGTGCCGAATATCCCGCTGCCGCGCCCGCTGCTGCACCGCGCGGGCTGCGATTTCTCGTTCTCCGGACTGAAAACCGCCGTGGCCCAGCTGCTCGCCGCCGAACCGCCGGGCGCGCTGCCGCGCCAGCGTGCCGCCGATATCGCCGCCAGCTTTCAGGCGGCGGTGACCGATATTCTGGGCGACCGGCTGAGCCATGCCTTGGCGATGTGTCCGGCGGCCAGCTCCATCGTCATCGCCGGTGGGGTTGCCGCCAATACCGCCATCCGCGCCCGGCTGGCCGAAGTGGCGGCGGCGGCGGGCAAGGCGCTTATCGCCCCGCCCTTGCGTCTCTGTACCGATAATGCCGTTATGGCCGCCTGGGCCGGGATCGAGCGGCTGGCGGCGGGGTTTACGAGCCCCATCAGCGCCCCGTGCAAACCGCGCTGGCCGCTGGACGCGCTATGAATTACCGCCATATCTACCATGCCGGCAATTTCGCGGATGTGATGAAGCACGCGCTGCTGCTGCCGCTCATCGCCGCCATGCAGCGCAAGGACAAGCCGTTTTTACTGCTCGACACCCATGCCGGGATCGGACGTTACGACGTGCTTTCGGAACAGGCGGAAAAGACGGGGGAATGGCGCGCCGGGATCGGGAAAATTCTTGACGCGCCGCCGCCGGCCCTGGCCGATTTCGCCGCCCTGGTGCGGCGCCTTGGCCTGTATCCCGGCTCACCCGCCATCGCCGCCGCTTTGCTGCGGCCAATGGACCGCCTGCTCGCCTGCGAACTGCACCCTGATGACGCGGCCCAGCTCCGCCGCACCATGCGCGGGAGCAAAAATGCCGCGGTCCATGAGCGGGACGGCTATGAGGCGCTGAACGCCTTCCTGCCGCCGCCGGAAAAGCGCGGGCTCATCCTCATCGACCCGCCTTTCGAGCGGGCGGATGAATACCCGGTGCTGACGCATAACCTGCTCGCCGCCTGGAAAAAATTTCCGGCAGGTGTTTTCGTTATCTGGTACCCGATCAAGCATCGCGCCCCGGTGCGGAGTTTTTTCGAGAGCCTGAAGCTGACGAAGCTGCGCGATGTCATCGCCGTGGAATTGCTGCGCCGGCCGGATACCGATCCCGCGCGGCTGA
>JAKBAV010000075.1 GCA_021826225.1 Pseudomonadota bacterium
GGCGGCATCCTCGAAGCCGACATCACCGACCGCGCCTCGGTCGAAACCGACCGCGCCCTCGAACTCCGCACCCGTGACCGCGCCCGCAAGCTGATCGGCAAAATCGATCAGGCGCTGCAGCGGATCGAAAACGGCTCCTACGGCTATTGCGAGGAAACCGGCGAACCCATCGGCCTGCGCCGGCTCGAAGCCCGCCCCATCGCCACCCTCTCGATCGAAGCGCAGGAGCGCCATGAGCGTATGGAAAAAGTTCACCGCGACGATTGAGCCCATTCGCAAATCCGCTCTGGCGGCCGCTTACGGGTGATTTTCTGCGCGCCGGTGCTCACGTACTGGCGTACGCTGCGCTCCGGTGCTCGCAAATCACCCGTAATCGACTCACCAGAGCGAATTTTCGAACGGGCTCATGGGGGCACGACCGCAATGAAAAAAACCGGCTTATCGCCGGGTTTTTTTTGGCGGGAAGCTGTGGGCTTCGATGAGGGCCAGAAGCCCCTGCACGATTTGCGTCGGGGTGGGGGGGCAGCCGGGGATGAACAGGTCGATGGCGGTGATGGCCTCCGCCCCGCCGGCGATCGCGGGGGAGCCTTTGAACACCCCGCCATCGACCGCGCAATCGCCGCAGGCCACCACCAAAACGGGCTCGGGCATGGCGGCGCGGGCCTGGCGCGCGGCTTCCACCATGTTCCGGCCGGCAACACCCGTGATCAGCAGAATATCGGCATGGCGCGGGCTGGGGGTGAAGGTGAAGCCGTATTGCGTGAGGTCGTGGACCATGTTCTGCGTCGCGCGCAATTCCAGCTCGCAGCCATTGCAGCTGCCGGCCGCCACATGGCGGATGGCCAGCGAGCGGCCGAGCCTGGCGCTGCCCGCCGCCGCCACCCGGGCGCGCATCTCGGCGGCACGCGCCGGATCGGCCGCGGTTGGCGGCGTGGCCTTGCCGAGAATATGGCCGAGGGTGGTTTTCCAGACCATGTTTACAGATCCACGCCCGCATAGGAGCCGTTGACTGATTTATTGATGAGCGGGAAGTCCGCCAGTATCGCCGTGGTGGCGGCATGTTCCAGCAGCGGCCAGTGCAGCGCCGAGGCATCCGCGATGAAGGCGGTCACGATGGTCCCGTTATCGACATGCAGCCAGTGCCAGACCGGCCCGCGAAAACTCTCCGCCACGCCCAGCCCCATGCCACTGCCCGGCGGCAGCGGCGCGGCCAGGGCACCGGCGGGCAAGGCGAACAGCATGTCGCGGATGAGGCGGATGCTTTCGGGGATTTCGTCGAGCCGGATGCGGATGCGCGCCGCCACGTCGCCCTCCTGCTGCACCGGCATGTGCAGCATATGCTCGAAATAGGGCGGGTAGCCGGGCTGCACCCGCGCATCATGCGCCTGGCCCGAGGCGCGGCCGACATAGCCGCCGGCGTGGAATTCCGCCGCCAGATGCGGCGGGATGATGCCGGTGCCGATGACGCGGTCCTGCAGGCTGGCATAATCCTCGAACACCCGCGTCAGGCTTGGCAGCTCGGCTTCCAGCGCCGCCAGCACCGCCAGGATTTCCCCGGCCCCGCCCTCGGCAATATCGCCCGCCACGCCGCCGGGGATCACGATGTCCATCATCAGCCGGTGGCCGAAGGCCATGGCGGCGGCGGCGCAGATATACTCCCGCGCCAGAGCGAAACGCGCATCGAGAAAGGCAAACCCGGCATCGCCCGCCAGGGCGCCGATATCGGCGGTGTGGTTGGCGATACGCTCAAGCTCGGCCATGACGGCGCGGAGATAGATGGCGCGGCCGGACGGGCTGACCCCGAGCGCGGCTTCGGCGGCCTGCGCGAAGGCCAGGCTGTGCGCGACCGTGGCATCGCCGGATATGCGCGCGGCATAGCGCGCCGCCAGGCGCGGGGATTTGCCGCGCATCAGCCCCAGCGTGCCCTTATGCGCGTAGCCGAAGCGGGCCTCCAGCTTGAGCACTTCCTCCCCCCGCACGGAAAACCGGAAATGCCCGGGTTCGATGATGCCGGCATGGATCGGCCCGACCGCGACCTGATGCACGCCCTCCACCTCGGGTGCCGCGAATTCCGGCCAGGGGGCGGTGAAATCGGCGGCCCGGAAATGCTCGATGGCGGGGCGGGTATCGGCCGCGCCGGTGGCCTTGAAGCCGTGCAGGTCGAATGCCAGGCGCTGATACCAGCCCGCCCCGGCATGCGGCAGCGCCGGATAGGTGCCGCCTTCAAGCGCCACGGCCACCAGCTCCGCCGGCTGGTACAAAGCGTAGGCATATTGCGCATCCGTCCATAATGCGATGAAGCGGCCCTGATACGCGGCCCAGTCCGGGGGTGAAAGCAGGATCATTTCAGCGCCCCCGCGACGGTGGAGAGGAGCGCGAAGAGCGGCCGGGGCATGGCGAAGGCGAGGCCGACGGCGAGCACGAGATGCAGCGCCACCAGATGCATCTCGGGTGCTGCCTTCACCGCTTTGGTATGCGGCGGCGCGGGGCCGAAGACCAGCGGCGCGACATTGCGCAGCATCGCCACCGCGCAGAGCAGCAGCCCGAGCCCCAGCGGCGCGGTAACCCAGGGGTGGCGCTGCACGGTCTGGCTGATGATGATGAATTCCGAGGCGAACAGTCCGGAAGGCGGCAGGCCGCTCAGGGCAAATATCGACCCGCCGAGCAGCCAGGCGGTGTATTTGTTGGAATGGATCATCCCGCGCAGATGTGAAAACCCGTAATGCCCGGGCGCGGTGGAGCCGCGTAAGCCCGCCGCGCGGATGAGGGCGATGAACAGGCCGGATTTGACCAGCGTCTGCAGCAGCATGTGCAGCAGACCGCCGAATATAGCCGCCGCGCCGCCGATACCGAAAGCGAATGCCGCGATGCCGGAATGTTCGATCGAGGAGAAGCCGAAAAACCGCCGCGCATCGCGCCGGCGCGACAGCGAGAAGCCGGTGAGGATGATCGAGGCGAGGCCCAGCGTGAGCAGGAACGGCCCCGGCGGCATGGCGGTGCCGCCCGAAGAGACATTGACCTGCATGAGATGGCGGAAACGCAGAATGGCGATCAGCGCGAGGTTGAGCATCGGGCCCGACAAGGCGGTGGTGAGCGGCGCCGGACCCTCGGCATAGGCATCCGGCAGCCAGCCATGCAGCGGCACCAGGGCGGCCTTGGTGCCGTAGCCGAACAGGATGAAGACGAAAGCCAGCGTCAGCAGGGAGCCGTCCATCGCCCCGGCATGGGCGGAGAGCGCGGCGAAGCTCATGGCGGCGAGGCCGGGGCCAAGTGCCGGCTGCGCCGCGAGATAGACGAGCATGGTGCCGAACAGCGCCAGCCCGATGCCGACCCCGCCCAGGATGAAATATTTCCAGGCCGCTTCGAGCGCCGAGGCGGTGCGCGGCAGGCTCACCGCCAGGGTGGCGGCAATCGTCGCACCTTCCACCGCGACCCAGAGCAGGCCGATATTATCGGCATAAAGCCCGAGCAGCGTGGCGCCCAGCACGACCTGGCATAAGGCGTGATACAGGCGCCAAAGCGGTGTGGCGAGCCGCGCCTGCGCCCCGCGCACATAGCCGATATTGGCCAGCGCCGTGGTGAGCGCGATGAAGCCCGTGAGCACGCCGAACAGCAGCCCCAGCCCATCGGCATGGATGAGCCCGCTGCCCGGGGCGGTGAACACCACCAAAGTGAGCAGGAACACGACAAAACTGAGCCCCGCATTGGCGATGGCCCCACCCACCGGCGAGCCCACCAGCCCGAGCACCAAGGCGGCCAGGAAGGGCAGAAAAACCGGCACGTAGATCATCGCCCGCGCCTTTCTATGTCTTCGATGCCGGTCACATCCAGCGTGTCGAAATGCTCGCGGATGCGGAGCAGAAAAACGCCGACGACGAGGAAGGCCAGCAGCACCAGCATGGCGACCGAGAATTCCGCCACGAAGGGCATTCCCGGCATGCCTATGGCCGCCAGCACGAGCCCGTTCTCGGTCGAGAGGAAACCGATGATCTGCGCCAGGGCGCTGCGCCTGGATGTCATCACCAGCAAGCCGAGCAACACCACGGAGAGCGCGATGGCGAGATCCTCGCGCGTCAGCGACACCGCATTCATCGTGGTCGGCAGCACCACCAGCACGGCGATGCCGATGAGCCCGACGCCGAGCAGCATCGAGAGCGCCATGGGCATCGCCGTCTCCACGGCGCGGGTGAGGTTGAAGCGCCGCACGATTTCCCGCAAGCCCAGCGGCAGCAGCACGGCTTTGAGCGCCAAGGTGATGAGGCCGGTGAGGTAGAGATTGACCTCGCTCTGCGCGTAGCCCTGCCAGAAGGCGGCGGCGGCCAGGGTGAAGGCCTGCACCTGATACAGCGTGATCATCGCGGCGAGGCGGCGCTGGGAGAGCAGCAGAAAGCCGCACAGGAGCAGAATCCCACCCATCAGATGCGCCAGGGAGAAGGTGAGGGTCATGAGCCGATCCGCGCCGCGACGAACAGGAACACGCCGGCCAGAATACCGAGCAGCATGGCGGCGCCGAGAAATTCCGGCACGCGGAAGACGCGCATCTTGGCGGTCGAAACCTCGAACAGCGCCAGCACCGCCGCCATGGCGCCCAGCTTTACCACCCATAAAAGCAGCCCGCCGGGCCAGGACAGAATATCATCCGCCCGGGCCATGCCGAAGGGGAGGAAGATGGTGCCGGTCAGGTCCATCCAGAGCAGCAGCCGCAGCATGGCGGCGTAGTCCAGCAGGAGCAGGAAGCGGCCGGAATATTCCAGCATCATCGCCTCATGCACCATGGCGAGTTCGAGATGCCCGGCCGGGTTGTCGGTGGGGATGCGCCCGGTTTCGGTCAGCGCTACCGCCAGCAGCGCCGCCAGCGCGAAGCCGAGCGAGACGGAAATGCCGATATGCCCGGTGGCGAAGGCGACCGAGATCCCGTCCACCGTGGCGCTATGGGCCAGCAGCACGAAGCCCAGCAGCACCACCAGCAATGCCGCCTCGGCGAATACCGAGAACAGCGCCTCGCGCCCCGCCGCGGCGCCGCCGAAGCCGAAGCCGGTTTCCAGCCCGCCCAGCATGGCGGCGGCGCGGGCGATGGCGAACAGCCCGATCAGCGTGATGAAATCGCTCAACGGCGCGGTGAGCAGCCCGGTGCAGAATCCCGGCACCAGCAGCACCGCGACGCCGGTGGCGAGAAACACCGCCACCGGCCAGACCGCGAACAGCTCCGTCGCCGTTTCCGGCACCAGGGCGGATTTGCGCAGACATTTATAGAGGTGATGATAGGGCTGCAGGAATGGCGGCCCGCGCCGCCCGAGCGCCCAGGCGCGGCATTTCGTCACCACCCCGAGCAGCAGCGGCGCCACGGCGAATACCAGAGCGGCATGCAGCAATGTGGCCACCAGGCGCAGCACGAAAACAAGGGGGAAATTCAACATCTACCCGCCTTCAGCCAGGCCGAGCGCGAGCAGGAACAGCACCAGTGCTGCGAACACGAAGGCGAGGCGCTCGCGGATGGTGGCGCGGCGGATGCGCTCGGCCACCCGCACGCCGCGCAGATGCAGAAGCCGCAGCGGATCCATGAGGTAGAGCTCGGCCGGGTCGGTCGCATCGCGCCCGAGCACCCCCCGGGCGATGGCGCGCGCCACCGGCTCGGCAAACCCGGTGGCGCTCGGCTGGGTCGCGGGGTCGCCAAACGGCAGCCAGGCCGGGGCGCGGCCGAACCCGCCATTCCAGGCCGCCACCTCGCGCGTGCCGCGCACGCCCCAGCGCTGCAGGACAAAGCCGGCCGCCGCCGCGATGATGAAAGCCAGCAGCACCAGAGGCAGCGGCGCATAGGCCAGAGCCTGTAACTGCGCCTGCGGGGCAAGCAGCCGCACCACCGGGACGAGTGCCGCCAGCACCAGGCTTGGCAGCAGGGCCACGGGCAGCATCAACCCGGCCAGCAGCGCCATGCCGATAAGCGGCCCGCGCCGGCCATCCTCCGCCGCCGCCGCATGCAGGCTGCGCGGCCGGCCTAAAAACCCTATACCGATGAGCCGCACGGCGGCACCCAGCGCCAGCGCCGCCCCCAGCCCCAGAGCCGCCAGCGCCGCGGTGAAGCCGATACGCGCCAGAATGCCACCCGTGGCGGCGGCGCCGATGACCGCGTGCAGCAGCAGAAATTCCGGCGCGAAGCCGGGACCCAGCGGCAGCGCCGCCATGCCGGCAGCCCCCAGCAGCATCAGCCCGCCCAGGCGCGGCTGGCCGCGCATCAGCCCGCCCAGCCAGTTCAGCGAGGTGGTGCCGACCGCATGCTTCACCTCGCCGGCGCCGAGAAACAGCAGCGGCTTGAACAGCGCATGCGCCACGGCACAGAGCAAGGCCGCCTGCAGCCCCAGGGCTGCCAGGGCGGGGTCGCCCATGGCCTTGGCGCGCAACGCAATCCCCAGCCCCACGGCGATGAGCCCGACATGCTCGACCGTGGAGCAGGCCAGCATGGTTTTCATCTCCACTTCGAGCATGGCCCGGAGCGCGCCGATGACCACCGAGGCGATACCCGCCACGATCAGCACCACGCCCCACCAGGGCTGCGCGGCCGGCGCCAGAACCATGAAGGCGTAACGGATGAGCACATAAAGTGCGACCTTGACCATGCCGCCCGACATCACCGCCGAAACCCCGGCAGGCGGGGCGGGATGCGCTTTCGGCAGCCAGGAATGCAGCGGCGCCAGCCCGGCTTTGGCCCCGGTGCCGAGCACGATCAGCACGAAGGCCACGGACCCCGCCGGCAGAAACACCGCCGGGATGAGGCAGACGGCCGAAAATACCGCGATGGTGATGTAGAACGCCGCCGGTTTCTGGTCGCCTTGCAGCACCAGCAGCCAGGAGGCGGCGCTCATCAGCTCGAAGCCGAAAATCAGCGTGAAGGCATCGCCCGCGGCCAGCGCGAGCACCATGCCGAGCACGAAAACCCAGAAGGTGACGGAGCCGCGCATGCCGGCCACCGCGCTCGCCAGCACTTGCGGGCCCAGAATGCACAGGAACAGCAGCGACAGGGCATCGAGGCGCACATGCATCCCCTGCCCCGGCAGCCCCACCATCAGCGCCATGTTATCCGTCACGCCGCGAGGCTAGCACCCGGTTTGGCGCGCCGGAAGCTGGGGCCGGATGATATGAGACGAAACCGCGCTCTAGGGAGCGGGTTTTACCGCGCTCAGATCCGTCTCATATTCCACCACGCAGGCGATGCGGAACGAGCTGCGATCAAACAGGTTCTTCTCATCCTCGACGATGAAATCCGGCATGATCGCGGTGGTGAGATAGCCGCGCAGCGCGTTGAATGAGGCCTCATCCTTGCACCACAGCTCGGTGACGACATCGAATGCCATTTCCTCGTTCGGCCCGGTCTCGGGATGCGGCAGCGGCTCGATGTAGCGCCGGATATAGCGTTGCAGATTGGTGCTGTACTGCGCGCAAAGCGGGGCGTGGCGGGTCTCGTAATAGTCCCGGAAGGCCGCCACGGTCATGCCCGGCCGGCGCTTCATGAACAGCAGGATTTTGTGAATTTTCAAATCGGACATCTCAGCCTCCCTAGGCAGCCGGCCAGTTGAATATTTTCCGTGCCGCGCGCCCCAGCATCCATGCTTTTTCTTCCCCCGAAAATTCCGGATCGTCGCGCAGGTAATACAGCATGTCGGCCCAGCTATGGTGCGGGATGACCGTATTATCGCTGGCCCAGATCAGCCGCTCGGCGCCGAATGCCGCGATGGCGCGGCGCCAATACGGGCGCAGCCCCGCATACGGATAATCCGGCGTGCCGAAATGGCTCTGCGCATGGCTCAATTTCAGGGCGACGTTGGGAAATTCAGCCAGCGCCAGAACGTGGTCGAAATAGCCGGGCTCGGACACGCGCCTGGCTTGCGCCTCATCCCGCCCCGCCGGAAACTGCGCCATGCCCATGCCGCAGTGATCGACAATGAACATCTGCCGGGGAAATTTTTTGAGGTAGCGCGGCAGCGCCTCGGCATAGCCCGGCAGGAACAGGCATACCGGCAGGCCGATATCCTGGGCGATTTCCAGCAACGGCTCATAGGAACCTTTGGCAAACCCCTCGGCATCCTCCAGCGTCCAGACCGGCTGCAGCCGGAAGGCCAGCGCCCCCGGCGTCGAGCCCACGGTCCGCATCACGCTTTCAAGCTGCGGGTCGCGCGGGTCTATGCGGACCAGAAACGCAAACCGCTCGGGATGGGACAAAGCCGCCTCAACCGCCGTGGGATAGGCCGTGCGCCAGGATCCGTTCGGCAGCACATGGCCCGGCTGGATATGGGTGGGGTGCGCGCCCATGCGCAACTCCCATAACTCATCGATGATCACCGAGCGGATGCCCAGCGCATCCATGGCCGCCAGCGTCGTCGCGATCTTGCCACGGCCGACATGGACCTGTGCGTCGAGAATATCCACCCTGCATCCCCCCGGAGATTTTATACGGGTCTAGCCGCCCGATCTCCGATTTAAGAACACGCCGGTGCGGGTGTCAAAGCGCAGGATTCGAAAAGGGGCCCGGTCCGGGCCCCTTGCCGTTACGACAGCAGCGCGGCCACGGCGTCGCGCTCTTCAAGCAGCTCATTCAGCGTGTGCTGGATGCGGCCCTTGGAGAACTCGTCCATCGCGATGCCGGTGACGCGGGTGTATTTGCCGCCTTCGGTGGTAACGGGCACGCCGAACATCACATCCTCGGGCACGCCATAGGAGCCATCCGAGGGGATGCCCATGGAGACCCAGCGGCCATTGGAGCCCAGCACCCAGTCGCGCACATGGTCGATGGCGGCATTGGCGGCGGAGGCGGCGGAGGAGAGGCCGCGCGCTTCGATGATGGCGGCGCCGCGCTTGCCGACGGCGCCGAGATACGTGTCGCGGTACCAGCTCTCATCGTTGATGACCTGCGGCAGCGGCTTGCCGGCGGCGGTGGCGTTGCGGTAATCGGCGTACATTGTGGGGGAGTGGTTGCCCCAGACCGCGACCTTGGCGATATCCTTGACCGGGGTAGCGGATTTTTCCGCCAGCATCGAGACGGCGCGGTTATGGTCGAGCCGCAGCATGGCGGTGAAATTCTCTTTCGGCAGATCCGGTGCCGATTTCATGGCGATATAGGCATTGGTATTGGCCGGGTTGCCGACCACCAGCACCTTGACATCGCGTTTCGCCACGTCGTTCAGCGCCTTGCCCTGGACCTTGAAGATCTCGGCATTGGCGGCCAGCAGGTCGCGGCGCTCCATGCCGGGGCCGCGCGGGCGCGAGCCGATGAGGATGGCGATGTCCACATCCTTGAAGGCGACGCGCGGGTCATCGGAGGGTTCCACCCCGGCGAGCAGCGGGAAGGCGCAGTCATTCAGCTCCATGATCACGCCGCCAAGGGCTTTCTGCGCCTGCGGCAGGTCCAGAAGCGAGAGGATGACCGGCTGGTCCTTGCCCAGCAGGTCGCCATTGGCAATACGGAACAGGATGGCATAGCCGATCTGGCCAGCCGCACCGGTAACAGCAACGCGCACGGGGGATTTCATATGTCTGCTCCTCCTTGAGTGGATGGCCTCCCCATAAGACTTCAGGGAGAGAGGTCAAGCCCGGTTCGGCGCAAATCCCCGCCTAGCCCACAATCAGCGATATCGCCGCTGTTGCGTCCTGCACGGCGTGCAGCGTGCCGGCGAGGCGGTCGCCATCGGCCTGGGCGGGTATTTTGCCGCCGCCGGCCTCGAACACGACATGCCGGGCCGGCAGGAGGCGCACGCCGGGGCAGCGCGGCAGCAGCCCGAGCGGCAGCGCCGCGCCGGAGAGCAGCGCGGGGACCATGCCGGGCTGCTCGAATAGCGCCACCTGGAAGCCTGGCGCGTCGGAATGCGCGTTGGGTGCCAGCATATAGGGCCCGCCATAGAGCCGGCCCTTGGTCACCACCACGCTCGCCGCCTCATGCGCCACGCCATCGATGCTGACCCGGACGCGCGGGAACCGGTAGGCGACACTCTCCCATAGCGACTGCCACACATAGGCGCCGCGCCCGATGAGCCGCTTGAGCCCGGGCTGGATGCCCTGCACCACCGCGCCGTCGAACCCCAGCCCGACCATCTGCACGAATACGTGCTGCCGCCCGTTAACCTCGGCGAGGCCCGGCCAGAGCGGTCTGACCCGCCGGTAGGCCAGCGTGTTGGCGATGCCACGCGCGCTGGTTGAAAGCCGGTACTCCTTGGCCACCACATTGGCGGTGCCGAGCGGAATAACCCCCAGGGCGGTGCCGGTGCCGATCAACCCGTTCGCGACCTCGGCGATGGTGCCGTCGCCGCCCGCCGCCACCACCATGTGCTCGCCCGCCGCCGCGCCGGCGCGGGCCAGCGCGATGGCATGGCCGGCATGCTGGGTTTCCGCCACCTCGACCTTCACCCCGTTCTCGACCAGCAGGTCGAGCACCTTCCACAGCGAGGCCGCCCGCCGCCTCCCGGCTACCGGGTTAAAAATAACCAACATATGAACGCTCCGGCGGAAAAGGCGGGAAATTTCAGCACAAGCATGCTAACCATGACATGCCGATGATGTTTACATGACACCGAGATGACAAAACGAATTTCCCAGGAGGTCTGAAAGCGTCATGGAATTTTCACTGTCTCCGGCGCGCGGCGCGTGGCTATTGCCGTGTTCATGAATGCAATGATGCCACCCCGGCCCGTGCCTAAGACCCCTTACCGCAGCGTTTTCATCTCGGATACGCATCTGGGCACGCGCGGCTGCCGCGCCGAGTTTCTCGCGGGCTTCCTCAAATCGATGACCTGCGAGAACCTTTATCTGGTTGGTGATATCATCGATGGCTGGCGGCTGAAACGCTCCTGGTTCTGGGACAGGTACCATGACAAGGTGCTGCGCCGCGTGCTCAAATTCGCGCGCACCGGCACTAATGTCGTGTACGTGCCCGGTAATCATGACGAGATGCTGCGTAAATATCTGGCGCTCGGCATCGAGATATGCGGCGTTAAAATCCAGATGGAGGCTGAGCATATCACGGCTGATGGCAAGCGCCTGCTCATCACCCATGGCGATCTGTTCGACAGCGTGGTGCGCCATGCCCGCCTGCTCGCGGTGCTGGGTGATGGCGCCTATACCGCGGCGCTGGTCGTCAACCGCTGGTTCAACCTCATCCGCGCGCGGCTCGGCTATCCGTACTGGTCGCTTTCCGCCTGGCTCAAGCTGCAGGTGAAGGAGGCGGTGAAGGCGATCGACCGTTTCGAAACCGCGCTGGCCGACGATGCCAAGGCGCGCGGCTTTGATGGCGTGGTCTGCGGCCATATCCACCATGCCGAGATGCGTATGGTTAATGGCGTGCTCTACATGAATGACGGCGACTGGGTGGAAAGCTGCACCGCGCTGGTGGAACATCTCGATGGCAGGATGGAGCTGATCGACTGGGTGGCGCTCAACAAGCTCTCCATGCTGGGCAAGCCCGCGCCCCGGATGAGTGCGGCGCAATCCAAGGCCCTGCCGGCGGTGGCCGCTGAAATCGCGGCCATGCAACGCAATCTCGACCCGGCCCGTGCTGTATCAGCCGGCGCCTGAGCCCCTGCCCGTCTGCCCTGGCCTGAGCCGTATCCTCATCGTCAGCGATGCCTGGATGCCGCAGGTGAACGGCGTGGTCCGCACCCTGCGTACGGTCGCCGATGAGATGCGCGCGATGGGCCTTACCGTCGAGGTTGTTGGGCCGGACCGTTTCCGCACCTTGCCGATGCCGAGCTATCCGGAAATCCGCCTTGCGATTTTCCCCAGGAGGCGCCTGGAGAAAATCATCGATGATTTTGCGCCCGACGCGCTGCATATAGCAACGGAAGGCCCGCTCGGCATGGCCGCGCGCGCCTATGCGCGGCGCCGGGGCATCGCCTTCACCACCGCCTTCCATACCCGTTTCGCCGAATATTTGAAGGCGCGCACCGGGATGCCCGAAAGCCTCACCTATGCCTGGCTGCGCCGCTTCCA
>JAKBAV010000076.1 GCA_021826225.1 Pseudomonadota bacterium
CTCAACGGGCTTCTGAGATAGCTTCTAAGCCTTTGAAAAGAAATGGTGGGTGCTGTAGGGATCGAACCTACGACAAGCTGATTAAGAGTCAGCCGCTCTACCAACTGAGCTAAGCACCCATCGCGCGCTTGAGGCACGGTGGGGCAGCGTATAGCGGCAGCACGGCGGGATGAAAAGCCCTGGGCGACAAAAACCCGTTCATGAAAATGACGCATTGACGACAGCGCAAGGGTCATATTCATTAAGCGCATGGACCACGCCACCTGCCAACCCACCTGAAGGAGGGTCGCCTTTGGCCTATGCGTTGCAGCAGCTTGTCAACGGCCTGACCCTGGGGATGATCTATGGGTTGATCGCGGTGGGCTACACCATGGTGTACGGCATTATCGGCATGATCAATTTCGCGCATGGCGATGTGTTCATGGTCGGCGCGTTTGTCGGTATTATCGTGCTCACGGCGCTGGCGGGGATTACCTCCGTGCCGCTCGGGCTGCTGGCGGCGTTTATTCTGGCGGCGGTGGTGTGCGGGGTTTACGGCTTTGCCATCGAGCGCGTGGCGTACCGGCCGCTGCGCGGCTCGTTCCGGCTGGCGCCGCTGATCTCGGCGATCGGCATGTCCATCGCGCTCGAAAATTACGTGCAGGTGAGCCAGGGAGCGCTGGAACGCGCCATTCCCAACCTTATCCCCGGCGGCATTACGCTCATGCAGGAAAACGGCTTCGTGGTGCAGCTGAGCTGGATGCAGCTTGCCATCGTTATCGTAACCCTCGTGGTGCTGGGCGTGTTCACCTTTATCGTCACGCGCACGCCGCTTGGGCGGGCGATGCGCGCGGTCGAGCAGGATGCGAAAATGGCGGCGCTGCTCGGCATCGATACCAACCGCACGATTTCCACCACCTTCATCATCGGCTCGGCGCTGGCTGCCGTGGCGGGGGTCATGTTCCTGCTTTATTACGGGGTCATCGATTTTTATATCGGCTTCAATGCCGGGATAAAGGCCTTTACCGCCGCGGTGCTGGGGGGCATCGGCTCGCTGCCGGGGGCGGTGCTGGGGGGGCTGCTGATCGGACTCATCGAGGCGTTCTGGTCGGGCTATGCGACGATCGCGTACAAGGATGTCGCGGTGTATTCCATTCTCGCCATCGTGCTGATGTTCATGCCGAGCGGGCTGCTCGGCCGCCATGAGGTGGAAAAAGTATGAGGCGGGTGCAGGCGGATCTGCACGATGCCGCCATGGTGGCGTTTTTCGCGCTGCTCATTTTCGGGCCATTTCTCGGCCTGAGACTGGGCGATGGCGATGCCAACAACCTCGACCTCACCGGCACGCCGGCGCGGCTCGCCTGGGCCGTGGGGCTCACATTTCTGGCCCGGCTGGGCATGCTGCAATGGCAGCACTTCCGCCGGCCGGTGCCGGTGCGGGTGGCCAGTGCGGTGGCGCGGAGCGGGCGGTATGTGGCGCCGGCACTGCTCGTATTCGCCGTTGCCATGCCGCTGCTCCCCGGCATCGCGAATGCCTATGTCGATCTCGGCGTGCTGATCATGACCTATGTGATGCTGGGCTGGGGGCTGAACATCGTGGTCGGGCTGGCGGGCCTGCTCGACCTTGGCTATGTCGCGTTTTATGCCGTGGGCGCCTATAGTTTTGGCCTGCTGAGCACGAATTTCGGGCTCGGCTTCTGGGAGTGCCTGCCGCTCGCCGGAATTCTCGCCGCCTCTTGGGGGGTGTTTCTCGGCTTTCCGGTGCTGCGGCTGCGCGGCGATTATCTCGCCATCGTCACCCTGGCGTTCGGGGAGATCATCCGGCTGGTGATTACCAACTGGGTCTCGCTTACCGGCGGGCCGAACGGCATTACGGAAATACCGCATCCGAGCCTGTTCGGGCTGACATTTTCCATGGCGGGCGGGCCGGGCACCTTCGCCGGGTTTTTCGGGCTCGATCCGCATCCCGAGCAGCGCACGGCGTTTCTGTATTATATAATCCTGGCGCTGGCGCTGCTGACCAACTGGGTGACGTTGCGGCTGCGTAAACAGCCTCTGGGGCGGGCCTGGGAGGCATTGCGCGAGGATGAGATCGCCTGCCGGTCGCTTGGCATCAATGTGCGGAATACCAAGCTGACGGCCTTTGCCATCGGCGCGATGTTCGGCGGGTTTGCCGGGTGTTTTTTCGCCACGCGGGATGGTTTCATCAGCCCGGATTCCTTCACCTTCATCGAATCGGCGACCGTGCTCGCCATCGTGGTGCTGGGCGGCTCGGGCAGCCAGCTCGGCGTGGTGCTGGCGGCCTGCGTGATGATCGGTATTCCGGCCCTGCTGCAGAGCTTGCAGATCTACCGCATGCTGATCTTTGGTCTGGCGCTGGTTGTCATCATGATCGTGCGGCCGCGCGGGTTCATTTCCACGCGGCGGCCGACGGTGTGGCTGCACAAGGCTCGCGAGATCGGCGCTGAGCTGGCCACGCATGGGCCGGGCTGAATGACGATTTTATCTGTTAATGACCTCACCATGCGCTTCGGCGGGCTGACGGCGGTGAATAATGTCAGCTTCATTGCCGAGCGCGGGCATATCACGGCCATTATCGGCCCGAATGGCGCGGGCAAGACGACATTGTTCAACTGCATCACCGGATTCTACAAACCCAGCACCGGCAGCGTTACGGTGGCGCATGGCGATAAGGCGATAAGGCTGGACCGGCTGCCAGGCCATGCGATTGCGAAAAAAGGGCGGGTGGCGCGCACGTTTCAGAATATCCGGCTGTTCGCCGGGATGACGGTGCTGGAAAATCTGCTGGTGGCGCAGCATAACCGGCTGCAGGCGGCGACCGGGTTTGGCGTGCTGGGGATTCTGGGCCTTGGCGGCTATCGTGCCGCCGAACGCGCTGCCATGGAGCGGGCCAGGCACTGGCTGACCCTTACGGATTTATACGAACGCGCGGATGATCCGGCGGGCGCCCTGCCCTATGGCGCGCAGCGGCGGCTGGAAATTGCCCGGGCGATGTGCACCGATCCGGTGCTGCTCTGCCTGGACGAGCCCGCCGCCGGGCTCAACCCGCGTGAATCAGCTTCCCTCAATGATCTGCTGCTGAAAATCCGCGATGAAGGCACCTCGCTCCTGCTGATCGAGCATGACATGGGGGTGGTGATGAAAATCTCCGATCATATCATCGTGCTCGACCATGGTAAAAAGATCGCCGATGGCACGCCGGCGGAAATCCGCGCCGATGCCCATGTCATCGCCGCTTATCTCGGCGAGGGTGACGAGGATGATCCGGACGCGCCGGTGGCGGAGGGCGCGGCGTGACGACCATTCTCGAATTGCGGAACGTGAACACTTTTTACGGCCCGGTACAGGCGCTGCGCGATGTGAGCCTGACGGTCGAGGACGGCGAGATCGTGACGCTGATCGGCGCCAATGGCGCGGGCAAGTCCACGCTGATGATGACGATTTTTGGCGCGCCGCAGGCCCGGAGCGGGGAGATTATATATTGCGGCGAGGAGATCACGGCGCTGCCGAGTTTTCAGATCGCCCGGCGCGGCATCGCGCAATCGCCCGAGGGGCGGCGGATTTTTGCCCGGATGAGCGTGGAGGAGAACCTGCTGATGGGGGCGCAGGTGATAAAATACGCGGATTACGACAAGACCCTGGCGCTGGTGCTGGAGCTGTTCCCGCGCCTCAAGGAGCGCTTTGCCCAGCGCGGCGGCACACTTTCGGGCGGCGAACAGCAGATGCTGGCCATTGCCCGCGCGCTGATGAGCAAGCCGAAGCTGCTGCTGCTCGATGAGCCCTCGCTGGGGCTGGCGCCTTTGGTGATCAAGCAGATTTTCAGCGCCATACGCCAGCTCAACCGCGAAACCGGCCTGACCGTGCTGCTGGTGGAACAGAATGCCAATCAGGCGCTGAAACTAGCACATCGTGGCTATGTTCTGGTCAATGGCGTCATCACCATGGCGGGGCCGGGGCTGGAATTGCTCGCCAAGCCGGAAATACGAGCAGCCTATCTTGAAGGTGGCCATTGAACCCGCTTAATTTTTGGGCGCATACTTGTTCGCGCGTCTTATTTCGCGTCTCCCCCGGGCGTCCTTCGCGCCCCCTTGCACCTCACACACGGAGCAGAAACATGCGTAAAACCCTACTCGCCACGGTTGCCCTTTTTGGTTTCGGCACCGGCCTTGCCCATGCACAGATCAAGGTCGGCGTGGCCGGACCGCTCACCGGCCCCAATGCCGCCTTCGGCACGCAGTTGGAAACCGGCGCCGATCTCGCCGTGTCCGACATCAACGCCGCCGGCGGGGTGCTGGGCAAAAAACTGACGTTGATTCCCGCCGATGATGCCTGCGATCCGAAACAGGCGGTGACCGCCGCCAATACGCTGGTCGCCGATGGGGTGGTGATGGTGGACGGGCATTTCTGCTCCTCCTCCTCCATTCCCGCCGCCGCCGTGTACAGCGATGCCGGGGTGATCGAGATCAGCCCGGCCTCGACCAACCCGGAATATACCGATAAGGGCACGCCCTTCACCTTCCGCACCTGCGGCCGCGACGACCAGCAGGGGCTGGTGGCGGCGCAGTATATCGTCAAGCATTTTCCCAAGGCCAAGGTGGCGGTGCTGGATGACAACTCCACCTACGGCAAGGGCATCGCCGACCAGGTGCGCGCCAACCTCGCCAAGCTCGGCATGAAGGTTACCTATAATGCCTCCTACACGGCGGGCGACAAGGACTATACCGCGCTGGTCAGCCGCATGAAGCAGGAGGGGATCACGCTGGTCTATCTCGGCGGCTATTACGCCGATACCGGGCTGATCGTGCGTGAGGGCGCCGAGCAGGGCTTCAAGCCGCAATATTTCTCGGAAGACGCGGCGGCGACGGACCAGTTCTGGGATACGGCCGGGCCGGCCGCCGAGGGCGTGCTGCTGACCTTCCCGCCGCCGGCCGAAAAAGCCTCGACCGCCGCGAAGGCCGTGGCTGAGCTGAAGGCGCTGAAGGAAGATCCGACCGGCTATGTGCTGTATTCCTACGCCACCATCCAGGTCTGGGCCGAGGCGGCGAAGAAGGCCGGCACCACGGATGGCGCCAAAGTGGCGGCCGAGATGAAGTCCGGCGGGCCGTGGGACTCCGTGCTGGGACCGATCTCCTTCGATGCGAAGGGCGATGTGGTGAACGCGGCCTATGCGATCTATAAATTCCATAACGGGAATTACAGCGTATTCGCGATGAAGCCGTGAGCTGAAGCGGGGAAGGGTCAGGCCTCGCCGGCTTTTTTGTAGGGCCCTTCCTCGCGCATGGCCGCCATCATTTCCTCCAGCTGCGCCTGCTCGGCCTGGCAGAAACCCGCCACCGCGTGGCGCAGCCCGGGGTGGCGGATGAAATGCGCGGAGTAGGTCGGCTGCGGCAGATAGCCGCGCTGGATCTTGTGCTCACCTTGCGCCCCGGCCTCGACGCGTTGCAGCCCATGCGCGATGGCGTAATCGATGGCCTGATAATAGCAAAGCTCGAAATGCAGGAAGGGTACATCCTCAACGCAGCCCCAGTTGCGGCCGTACAGCACATCGCCACCCCGCAGGTTGAGGGCGCCGGCGATGGGTTTTTCGCCGCGACAGGCGAACATCAGCACCACTTGGTCGCCCAGCCGCTCGCCCAGCAGGGGGAAGAATTCCGGGGTGAGATAGGCGCCGCCCCATTTGCGGTCGGTGGTGGAGGTATAGAAGCGGTAGAACTGGCGCCAGACCGCGGGTGTGAGCGCCGCACCGGATAGCGCGCGGAAGGTGAGCCCCTCCTGGGCCTCGCGCCGCTCCCGCTTTATCGCCTTGCGCTTGCGCGATGAGAGGGCAGCGAGAAAACCCTCGAAATCTCCGTAGCCGGCATTGTCCCAGTGATACTGCATGCCGAGGCGCTGCAGCCAGCCGGCGGCGCCGAGGCCGCGCCACTCCTCCTCGGTGCAGAACGTGACATGCGCCGAGGAGCAGTTCAGCTCTACGGCCACCGCCTCCAGTGCCTGGGCGATGCTGGCGGCACTGATGCCCGGGCGGCGCAGCAGGCGCGGGCCGGGGACGGGTGAAAACGGCGCGGCGATTTGTAATTTGGGGTAATAGCGCCCGCCCGCCCGCTCCAGCGCGTTGGCCCAGCTATGGTCGAACACATATTCGCCCTGCGAATTGGTTTTCGCGTAAGCCGGGGCCACCGCGGCGATCTCCCCGGCATCATCGCGCAGCGCCAGGTAGCGCGGATGCCAGCCGCTATGGCCGCCAACCGAGCCGCTATCCTCCAGCGCCGAGAGAAAGCCGTAGGATATGAAGGGGTTGATCACGCCGGAAAGTGCCGCGCAGCCATCCCATGCGGCTTGCCCGATGCCGGCAATATGGGGATAAACCTGGACATTGAGAGGTGTACCGTCCGCCATGCCGCACCATATGCGGGGCGACGGGCATTTCGCCAGCCCCGGAGGAGTTTTTGATGGCCGATATTCAACCCGCCATGCGTCACCCCATCAAGCTCGCGGATTATGCGCCGCCCGTATTTTCCGTCTCCCATGTCGTGCTGGAATTCGAACTCAGCCCGGAGGCCAGCATCGTGCATGCCCGGCTGTCGCTGCACCGCCAGGCCCCGGGGCCATTGCGGCTGGATGGCAAGCAGCTCGCCTTGCAGGCCATCGCCATCGATGGCGAGGCGCTGGGCGAAAACCGTTACGTGGTGGATGAGAGCGGCCTGACCATCCATGACGTGCCGGATGAATTCGTGCTGGCCACCACGGTGCGGATTACGCCCGCGCAAAACACCGAGCTATCCGGCCTGTATATGTCCGGGAGCGGATTTTTTACGCAATGCGAACCGGAAGGATTCCGCAAAATAACGTATTTTCCAGATCGCCCTGATGTCATGGCGCGCTACCATGTGACGATGCGCGCGGACCGGCAAAATTTCCCGGTGCTGCTCAGTAACGGCAACCTGCTGGGCCAGGGCCACGAGGGCGGCACGGCATGGGCGGTGTGGGAAGACCCGCACCCCAAGCCTTCCTACCTGTTCGCGCTGGTGGCGGCCGACCTCGTGGCGGTGCATGATCGCTTCATTACGAGATCGGGCCGCGCGGTGCAGCTTGGCATCTGGGTGGAGCGCGGCGATGAGGCGCGCTGCGGCCATGCCATGGAGTCGCTGAAGCGTGCCATGCGCTGGGACGAGGAGAGCTTCGGGCTCGAATATGATCTGGATGTGTTCAACATCGCCGCCGTGGCGGACTTCAATGCCGGGGCGATGGAGAATAAGGGCCTCAACATCTTCAACACCGCCTATGTGCTGGCAAGCCCGGAAACCGCGACTGATACGGATTTCCAGAATGTCGAGCGGGTGATCGCGCATGAATATTTCCATAACTGGACCGGCGACCGCGTGACCTGCCGCGACTGGTTCCAGCTTTCGCTGAAAGAGGGGCTGACCGTGTTCCGCGACCAGGAATACATGGCCGACCAATTTTCCGCCGCGGTGAAGAGAATTGCCGATGTGCGGATGCTGCGCGCCACACAATTTCGTGATGATGCCGGGCCGCTGGCGCACGCGGTGCGGCCGGGCAGCTATCTCGAGATCAATAATTTCTACACCACGACCATCTATGAAAAAGGTGCCGAGGTGGTTCGCATGATCCGCACGCTGATCGGGCGCGCGGCGTTCCGGCGTGGCATGGATATCTATATCGCTGAAAACGACAATTCCGCCGCTACGGTGGAGGATTTCGTGGCCGCGATGCAGCTTGCCGCACCTGAGCGGGATATCGGCCAGATCATGCGCTGGTATGACCAGGCCGGCACGCCTGAAATCAGTGTCACGGAGAATTTTCACCCAACGGAAAAGTTATTTACACTGACGCTCAGCCAGCATACCGGGGCAAGCCCGGGACAGGCCGGGAAAGCGCCGTTTCTCATCCCCGTCGCCATGGGGCTGCTGCGTGAGGACGGAACGGAATGCCACACGGAAACCCTGGTGCTGAGTGAGGCCGAGCAGCGTTTCACCTTCAAGGATATCGGCGCGCGGCCGGTGCCGTCGCTTTTCAGGGAATTTTCCGCGCCGGTTAAACTGAAGGGGTTGAGCCGGGAGCGCCTCGCCTTTCTCGCGGCGCATGACACGGATCTGTTCAACCGCTGGGACGCGTTGCAGCAATACGCCAGCCTGGTGCTGCTCGAAGCCGTGGCGGCGCACCAGGCGGGCGGCGGCTTCGGGCTCGACCAGGGGCTGCTTGAGGCGATGGCCGCGACAATTGGGGCCGCCGCGCGGGACCCGGCTTTTGCCGCCGAGGCGTTGCTGCTGCCGGCCGAGAGCCTGCTCGCCGATGATATGGCGCAGGTCGATCCCGATGCCATCCATGCCGTGCGCGAGGCCGCGCGCACGGCCCTCGGCCAGGCTTTAATGGCAGAATTCAAGGCGGTTTACGCCGGTTTCGGGCATGGTCCGGCCGGCGATAACAGCGGGGCCGCGATGGCCGGGCGGGCGCTGAAGAATGCCGCACTCGCCTATATGACCGCCGCGGGCGATGCCGCCCCCGCCGCCGCGCAATTCGCCGCCGCGCGCAACATGACCGATACGCTGGCGGCGCTGACAGCCCTTGCAGATATTCCAGGACCAGAACGAGAGGCGGCGCTGGACGCGTTTTACGCGCGCTGGCACGGCACGCCGCTGGTGCTGGATAAATGGTTCGCGGTGCAGGCCCGTTCCACCGCGCCTGATACGCTGGCGCGGGTGCAGGCGCTTACCGCCCATGAAAAATTTGACCTGCGGAACCCCAACCGGGTGCGCGCGCTGATCAGCACCTTCACAGGCAATGCCGCCAAGTTCCACGAGGCTTCGGGGGCGGGCTACACGCTGCTGACCGAGATGGTGCTGCGGCTCGATGCGACGAACCCGCAAATCGCGGCACGGCTCGTTACGGCACTGGGCACGTGGCGGCGTTTCGGCCCGGCGCGGCAGGCGCTTATGCGCGCGGCGCTCGAACGTGTCCTTGCGCGCGAGGCATTGAGTCACAATACTTACGAAATGGCCTCGAAGGCGCTTGCCTGAAGCCGGCGGCCGACGCGGGAGGAGAACGATATGATCGAGTTATATTACTGGACGACACCGAATGGCCACAAGATAACGATTTTTCTCGAAGAGGCGGGCACGCCCTATGAGATCCATCCGGTGAACATCAGCACAGGGGAGCAGTTTGCCGCCAGCTTCCTGAGTTTCTCGCCCAATAACCGCATCCCCGCGATCCGCGATACCAGCCCGGCCGATGGCGGCGCGCCACTTGGGATTTTCGAATCCGGTGCGATTTTAGAGTATCTCGCCGAGAAGGAGGGGAAATTCCTGCCACGCGAGGCGCGAGGCAAATATGCCGTGCTGCAATGGCTGTACTGGCAGATGGCGGGGCTGGGGCCGATGGCGGGGCAGAACCACCATTTCGTGCAATACGCGCCCGAGCGCATCCCCTACGCCATGGACCGCTATGTGAAGGAAACCGGGCGGCTCTACGGCGTGCTCGACAAGCAACTCGCCGGGCGGGATTACATTGCCGGGGATTATTCCATTGCCGACATGGCCTGCTACCCCTGGATTGTGCCGCATGAACGCCAGCAGCAGAATCTCGATGATTTCCCCGATCTGAAACGCTGGTTTAACGCCATGGCGGCGCGGCCGGCGGTGCAGCGCGCCTATGAGAAGGCCAAAGCCGTTAACGAGGCCGCCACGGTTTCGCCCGAGGCGCATAAAATACTGTTCGGGCAGACCGCGCGATGACGCGCCGCTTATACGACCTCGCCGCCGCCGATGAGAGCGTACGCTTCAGCCCGTTTTGCTGGCGGACCAAGCTGGCGCTGGCGCATAAGAACCTGGACTATGAAACCGTGCCCTGGCACTTCACGGATAAGCCGGAGATCGCCTTCTCGGGCTCAGACAAGGTGCCGGTGCTGGTGGATGGCGATAGGGTGGTGGCGGATAGCCAGGCCATCGCCGAATATCTCGACGAGACCTACGTGAACGAGCCACCGCTCTTCGGCGAGCCGCCGGCGCGGGCGCT
The DNA here is from genome assembly GCA_021826225.1 of Pseudomonadota bacterium. GTDB lineage: Bacteria > Pseudomonadota > Alphaproteobacteria > Acetobacterales > Acetobacteraceae > Acidocella. The sequence continues at coordinate 10,036 of JAKBAV010000076.1, forward strand.
GACCAATTTCATCCGCGCCTGGGCCGACCGCGTGTTGCAGCCCGCGCTCGTGCCCATTCTGCTGCCGGATATTTTTCCCCGCCTGGCGGCGCAGGACAAGGATTATTTCCGCAGCTCGCGTGAAGCCCGGCTGGGCTGCACCTTAGAGGAGCTGGGCACGCGCCGGGAGGCGGCGGTGGCGGCTTTGCAGCCAGTGCTGGCGCCGCTGCTGGCGACGCTGAAGGCGCAGACATTCATCGCCGGCGAGGCGCCCAATTATGCCGACCATATCGTGTTCGGGGCGCTGCAATGGGCGCGGATCATGTCCTCCACCGCGTTGTTCGAGGCGGACGGGACACTCGGCACCTGGATGCAAAGCGTGCTGGAGACTTATGGCCTATAGCAGGCTGGCGGCGATATTGACCGACAGCGCCAGGATGACCGTGTTGAACAGAAAGCCGATCAACCCCTGGAGCGTGGCCAGGCGGCGCAGTTTTTTGGCTGTCACGTTACAGTCCGAGACCTGGAAGGTCATACCCAGGACGAAGGAAAAATACACGAAATCAAGGTAATCCGGCTGGGATTCTCGCGGAAACTCGATGCCGCGGTCGATTTCCTCGCCTCCCAGATCGTATGAATAATACTCATGCGCGTAGCGGTAGGCGAAGCTGACATGGGTGGTAAGCCAGGACAGCGCCAGCGTGATGATGACGAAAGCGAGGTAAACGCCTTCATGCGTCTTGCGGTCCGCGGCCTGGGTGAACAGGAAGATGGCGGCGAAGCTCATCATCGCGCCCAGCAGAGTGAGGGTGAAGATGGTCCATTCGCCCTCCTTATGGGCTGCGGCATCGGCGCTGATATCGCGGCCCAGCGTGCGGCTGAAGGTGATGAAGGTTACCACCACGAAGAACAAACTGCCGATATCCCAGCCGGCCACGGCACGCAGGGCGGGGCTGTGGACGGGCAGCAGGGCGAAAAAGCTCAGCGCCCCGAGCGCATAGGAGGCCGAGAAAATCGGCCGGGCGCGCAGGATACGGTACAGCCGGGGTGACGCCATGCTGGGTATTAAGGCGCGCGGCACCCGGCTTGCAAGGGTTACACCGCCGCCGCGCCGCCCATATGCCGGGAGGGCTGGTCCGGCGCCCATATTTCAGGGTTGCCAAAACGCGCCTTCTGCCGCAAAAGCCGCCCATAAGCGCGACCTGCCGAAGGTGGCGCCAAACCTGTTTGAATTTTTCCGCCCGTGGAGGCATCAATGGCTGAGACTGACCTAGGCAAGATCCGCAATATCGGGATCACCGCGCATATCGACGCGGGCAAAACCACCACCACGGAGCGGATTCTGCACTATACCGGCGTCAGCCACAAAATCGGCGAGGTGCATGATGGCAACACCACGACCGATTATATGGAGCAGGAGCGTGAGCGTGGCATTACCATCACCTCCGCCGCCGTGACCTGCGAGTGGAAGGACCACCGCATCAACATCATCGACACGCCCGGCCATATCGATTTCAACATCGAGGTGAACCGCAGCTTGCGCGTGCTCGACGGCGCCATCTTCATCATCGAGGGCGTGGCCGGGGTGCAGCCGCAATCCGAGACCAACTGGCGCCTGGCCGACCGCTATAATGTGCCGCGCATCATCTTCATCAACAAGCTCGACCGGACGGGCGCGGATTTTTACCGCGCCTTCGACACGTTGAAGGAGAAGCTCGACATTGTGGCGCTGCCGCTGCAGCTGCCCATCGGCATCGAGGACGGGTTCCTTGGCGTGGTCGATCTGGTCGAGATGAAGGCGATCATCTGGGAGGGCGGCGATCTTGGCGCCAAGTTCCATGACGAGCCGATCCCCGCCGATTTGCTGGAAAAGGCCAAGGAATACCGCCAGAACCTGCTGGACACCGCGCTCTCGGTCGATAATGAGGGCATGGAAGA
>JAKBAV010000077.1 GCA_021826225.1 Pseudomonadota bacterium
CCGCATCCAACTCGGCTTCCACATCCGAGAGGAACAGGATTTCGCCGCCGGGCAGGCCGATGCCCCGGGCGATGCTGGCGTAACTCGCCGCCTCGCGCTTGGCGCCGGCGCGCGTGTCGAAATAGGCCTGGAAGAGCGGGGTGAGGTCGCCTTGGGGGGTATGACCGAACAGTAGTTTCTGTGCCGCGACCGAGCCGGAGGAATAGACGTAGAGCCGCAGCCCGGCGCGCGCCCAGCGGCGCAGGGCAGGGGGGACATCCGCGTAAACCTCGGCGGTGAGCGCCCCGGCGCGATAGCCCTCATCCCATAGAATGCCCTGGATGGTCTTCAGCGCCGTTACCTTCTCGTCGCGGTCCATCCAGCCGAGCAAGGTTGCGAGCTGTGGCTCCGGCACCTCGGCCAGTGCCGCATGGCCGGATGCGACGAAGCCCGCCATGCGCTCCCGCGCATAGGGAAACAGCACGCGATGCACGAAGGCGATCGGCGTGGTCGTGCCCTCGATATCGGTGATGATGGCGGCTGGCTTCACGTAAGCGGAAAGCGGCGCGAAATCGGATCGCCGGTGTAATGCGCGACCCAGCCTGACGTGTCGGTGAATACGCGCAGCGCGGTGAAGCGTGGTTGCGCCCCAGCATCGAACCAATGCCTGATGCCGGCTGGCACCTGGATCAGGTCGTTCTGCTCGCACAGCACATCATAGACGCGGCCGTTCTCATGCATCACGAAATGCCCTGAGCCTGCGACGAAGAAGCGGATTTCCGGCTCGGAATGGGTATGCTCGGCGATGAATTTCTCGCGCAACGCGGCGGCTTGCGGATGTTCCGGGGTGAGGGCGATGACATCGGCCGAGCCGGCGCCGGTGGCGCCCATCAGCGTGTCAAGATACGGGCGGAAGGCGGCGATGATCGTTTCAGAATCGGCATCTGCCGGCAGATGCACCGGGGCTTCCCAGCGCTCGAATCCGGCATTGATTTCGCGCAGCACGGGCACGATGGCGGCCGGATCGGTCGAGCTGAATATCGGGGTCTCCGGCGCATCGTCCTGATACACGGTCAATCTGGTCATGATGGTTTTTTCCGCTCGCGTGTCATGGTAATTTCCTCCGCTCCAGCTCGCATTGCAGCAAAAATTCGAGCGCTTCGAGGCGCCAATAGGCGTGTTCGACGCTGGTGCCCCAGGCATAGACGCCATGGCCGGCGATGACATAACCGATGGGCGGGTCGCGCTCCAGCAGCGGTTCGATGAAAGCGGCCAGGCGCGCCATGTCCTGGTCGTTCGGGTAGACGGGCAGGACCACGTCCAGCTCGTGGCTGGCAAAGCCGAACGCCTTGACCAGCTCGTAATCCGAGAAGGTGATGGCGCCGCGCTGCGATAATACGGTGGCGGCCACCGAATGGCCGTGCAGCACCGCGCCGACAGGCGGAAACAGCCGGTAGAGCTGGCAATGCAGCAGGGTTTCGGCACTGGGTTTCTGGCCCTCGGCGAGTGCCTGGCCGGCATAATCCACCGCGATGATGTCGGCTTCGCTCAGCCGGCCTTTATGCACGCCGCTGCGGGTGATGGCGATGCGCTCACCGTCGATACGCGCCGATAGATTGCCGGAGGAGCCGGGGACCCAGTTACGCGCATCCATCCGGCGGCCGGCCTCGGCCAGCGCCGTCGCCAAAGCCTGCGGGACCATTGCTCAGCCCTGGTTGGCGGTCGTTTTCTGCGGCTCGGGCATGGTTGGGGCGGCGGGGCCGCCCAGCGTGCCCGGGGTGCTCATCGAGGCATCCGCGGTTTTTTTCGGCTCATCCTCGTTCATGGCCTGTTTGAAGTTCTTGATGCCCTTGCCGAACTCGCCCATCACATTGCCGATGCGCCCCGCGCCGAACACGATCGTGATAACGGCCAGCACCACCAGCCAGTGCCAAATGCTCAATCCACCCATAGTCTCTTCTCCACCCGCATATTCAGGGCCTTTTACGCAAGTTTTCGGTCCCTGCCAAATGCCGCGGCGTGACCGATTGTGAGGGCCTGCAATCCATGATTGAAGAGCGCATGGGAGACGCCAGAACGCCGCTGATATTGCGCCATATGCTGGTGTGCCTGGGATTCCTGGCCGCGAGCTGGTTGTTTTACGCGCCGCCGCAGGGCTGGTGGCACAACGCCTATTTCGGCGATGGCCAGGACTCAGTCGCCTTCATGTGGTTCCTCACCTGGTGGCCATTCGCGCTCGCGCAGCACCTGCCGCTATTCCATACCGTTTACGCGGACTGGCCGGCGGGGACGGATCTGGCCTGGAAAACCTCCATCCCGGCGCTGGGTTTTCTCGCGGCGCCGTTTACGCGCCCGTTCGGCGCGCTGCCGGTGTTCAACCTGCTGATGATCGCGAGCCCGGCTCTGGCGGGTTGGGGCGTGTATCTCGCCGCCATGGCGCTGACCGGGGAATTTTTCGCGGCATTGGCCGCCGGCGTGCTGTTCATGATCTCGGGTTATGAGATTGGGCAGAATCTCGGGCATTTGAATCTTTCCTTCACCGTGGCGCTGCCTTTATGCGTCTGGGCGCTTGTCACGGCGGCGCGGCAGGGCTGGTCCACTCCGCGCCTCGCCGTGGTGCTGGGGCTGCTGCTCGCTTTTGAATTCGGCGTCAGCCAGGAGGTGTTCACCAGCGCGATGCTGTTCGCCGCCCTGACACTCGCCGCGCTGTGGCGGTTGCACCCCGCCGCGCGGCCGGTATTGCGCCAACTGGCGCCGGGCATCGCGCTCGGGCTGGTATTATGCCTGGCGCTGGTGGCGCCGTTTTTATGGCAGATGCTGCGCGGCTGGGGGGCGGCGCGCGGTAGCATGTCCAGCCCAGCCGTCTATGCCAACGATCTGCTGTCGAGCCTCGTGCCCACCCCGCTGAGCCTGCTCGGCGGGCGGTTTTTCGAGCCCGTGAGCAAGGGCTTCCTGGGCAATTTCGCCGAGGAGGGCGGATATTATTCGCTGCCCTTGCTGGCGCTGCTGGCCGTTGCCGTATGGCGCGGCACGGCGGCTTCGCGCGTTTGTGGGGTGGTGTTTCTGGCGGCTTTCATCGAGGCGATGGGGCCGATCCTGCTGGTCCATGGCGTGCCGCGTATTTATACATTCTGGTATCCATTCGCGCATCTGCCGTTGCTTGCGGCCCTGCTGCCCTGCCGCCTTTCGCTCTATGGCTGGCTGGCGGCGAGCTTTATCGTCGCCTTGTGGCTGAAGCCTGGCGGGTGGCGGCGCGGGGTGGCGGTGCTGCTCTGCCTTGCCGTGCTCGCCCCCGCGCAATCGGCCGCGCGCAACTGGCGGGCTTTTACCGCCCCGCCGGTTTTCGCCAGCCTGCCGCAAGGCGCGCATGTGATGGTGCTGCCGCTCTTCGCCCGCGAGATGGGCTGGCAGATGCTCTCCGGCATGCGCTTCAAGCTGGTCGGGCAGGGTTATCTCGGCACTGGCCGCCCCGCGCCTTTTCGTGACTGGGCGTTGTATGAGCCGCTTTGGGAGAATGATTTCACCGCCATAGATCCGGCTGGATTTGCCGCCTATCTCGCGCATTTCGATGTGCAGGACGTGGTGGTGCTGGACAGCGGTTATGAGTTTTACAGCCCCGGCATCGATGAGCGGCGGGCCGCCGCCCAGGCCCGCGCCCTGCTCGCAGCGGCGGGATGGCGCTCGGCCGATGGCACGCTGTTCACCCCGGCCGCCACGCTGAGCCCGGCGGCCCTGGCGCAAGCGCAGGCGCAGCAGACTTACGATGCAGCGGCGCTGCTCCGCCACGCCCATGCGCTGCGCCGGGAGCGGACCAATATTTGTGTGCTGCGGCACTATGCGGCGCGCTGGCATATCCCGCCGCGCATGCTGGAGCGCGTCTATGCCGGCTTCACCACCATGCCGCTGCCGGCGCGCGGGATTACTTGCCCCCGGTGAGGGCCGGCACCAGCAGCATGCCTAGATTATACAGGAAATGCATGGCGATCCCCGGGCGGATGGAGCGGTAGCGCAGGCGCAGCGCGCAGGAGAGCAGCGCCACCGCCGCGACATCGGCGAAGCCCGGCAGGTAATAGAGTTTTTCCGGGGCATGCAATGCGGTGAAAACCAGCGTTGTGAGCGCCACCGCCCAGCCCGTGCCGAGCCGCTGCGCGATGCCGGCAAAGGCGAGGCCGCGAAACAGCACTTCTTCCAGCACGGGCGCGAGACCGATGACCACCAGGGCGGCGGTGAGGGCGATGACCGGCGGGCCCTGAAACAGTTGTGCCAGCGGCAGGTCGTGCAGGCGGCTGAGATCGGGCGGCAGGAGGCGGAATTCCGCGCCGGCCAGGGCCAGCACGGCCAGCGCGCCGAGCAATGCCATGCCATAGGCGCGGCTGGGCGCGGCGCGCCAGGCAATGCCGCCGGGGCCGCCTTGCGCCACCACCGCGCCCTGGCGGCGCACGTACCAGATGAGCCAGAGCCCGCCCAGCAACTCACTGGCCATGAGCGAGGTGACGAGCAGCATGATGTCGTGCCGGCCCGGCATGGCCGCCGGCAGATGCAGCAGGATACGCACCAGAGCCAGGTAGATTGCCGCCAGATAGGGCAGGGTGGCGCCGCACAGCATCAGCACCAGAGTACCGGCCATGCCCCATACGGCCTGGGCCAGCCCGAAGCGGCGCGGCGGCGCCGGCCTCGCCCCGGGCAAGGCGGCGAAGCATGCGGCGATCACCCAGCCGAGAGTGCCGGGCAGGGCGCCGCTGGAGGCCATTCGCAGCAGCGCCCGAACTGGGATGTGGTGGTGCAGAAGTGCGACCGACAGGCCGCCCATTACCGCCATCCCGGCGGCGGCGAACAGGATCAGCCAGCCCAGGCCGGCGAGGAATTTTTTCATGCGGCCTCGAAATTTTGCAGGATGCGCGCGGCTGTCGTACCGGCGGCGCGCATCTCCCGCAATGTCATGCTGTGGTCGCGCTTGGCGAGGCGCCTGCCATCCGGCCCGTGCAACAGCCTGTGATGCGCGTATACCGGCGTGGGCAGGCCGAGCAGGGCCTGCAGCAGCACCTGGATATGCGTCGCCTCGCGCAGATCTTCGCCCCGGATGACATGGGTGATGCCTTGCGTGGCATCGTCATGCACCACGCAGAGATGATAGCTGGCGGGGGTTTCGCGCCGCGCCAGCACGACATCGCCAAGCCGCTCCGGCCGCGCCGTCACCCAGCCCGTGCCCTCCTCGAAAAACCGCCGCGCCGGGCCGGCCTGGGCGCTGGCGCCGACATTGTCCAGCCGCAGGGCGTAGGGGGCGCCGGCCGCGATTTTGTCCGCCCGTTCCGCCGCCGGGAGATGCCGGCAAGTGCCGGGGTAGACGCCTTCCGCCGCATGCGGGGCCGCCATGGCACGGGTGATATCGGCGCGGGAGCAGAAACAGGGATAGATCAGGCCGCGCGCCTCAAGCTGGGCCAGAGCCGCGGCATATTCGGGAAAATGCGCCGATTGCACGCGGATCCCGCCATCCCAGTCCAGCCCGAGCCATTGCATATCCTCGGCGATGGAAGCGGCATATTCCGGGCGGCAGCGCGTTGCGTCGATATCTTCGAGCCGCAGCCGCCAGACATCCGCGCGGCGCCATGAGGCCCAGGCCGAATAGGCATGGCCGAGATGCAGGTATCCGGTCGGGCTGGGGGCGAAGCGCGATACGATGCTCATTCCCGCCCAGTGTATCGCGCCGCCGCGCCGTGACAAATGGCTTACAATCGCCCCGGCCGCTTGCGGGATGCCGGGTTGTTTGTCATAAATCGCGCATGACTCGCTTCCGCTACCAGATATGGGCGGTTTACGTCACTGCCCCCCTAGATTTTGTTCCGCCTTGGGACAGGATGCGTTTGGTTGCCTTGGGCGAGAGTCTGGGCGCTAGGGAATGTAATGCCTGACGGGATGCATTTTCCCGTTCTCGTGCTGAATGCGGATTTTCGTCCGCTCTCCTATTTTCCGTTATCGACCTGGACCTGGCAGGATGCCGTGAAGGCGGTGTTTCTCGACCGGGTTTCCGTGCTTTCGGAGTACGAGAAAGAGGTCCATTCGCCGTCCTTCACCATGCGGCTGCCCAGCGTTATCGCGCTGCGCGATTTCATCCCCTCCGCCCGCATCCCGGCCTTTACCCGCTTCAACGTGTTCCTGCGCGACAGTTTTTCCTGCCAGTATTGCGAGGCGCGGCGGGTGACGCAGGAGCTGACCTTCGACCATGTGGTGCCGCGCGCCCGGGGTGGCCGCACGAGCTGGGAAAACGTGGTGACCGCCTGCGGCCCGTGCAATCTGCGGAAAGGCAGCAAGATGCCGCGTGAATGCGGCATGATCCCGCGCGTGGAGGCTCGCCGCCCGACGAGCTACGAATTGCAGCAAAGGGGCCGGCATTTTCCGCCCAACTACCTGCATGAGAGCTGGCGCGATTTTCTGTACTGGGATTCCGTGCTGGAAGGCTGAGGCGGAATGGCTGATGTGGAGATGGTTGACGAGGTAATGGCTGATGCTGTTATGGCTGGGGGACCTGGATTCGAACCAAGGCTGCCCGGGTCAGAGCCAGGAGTTCTACCGCTAAACTATCCCCCAACGGTATCAGCGTCGCCCCTCTAGCATCGCTATTGGCGGCGGGCAAGCGAGGGCGTCATTCTGGCGTCACAAATTTAATGCCCGGGCCAGCCCGTATTTGCGTTTCGTGCTTGCTCCGTTGCGCTAAAGCGCGAATATGTAAGCACAATGGGCTCACTCGTTACGTCAACTCCGCCGGCTAAATCAGCGCATCCGCGGCGCGGCGGGCGGCGTCCGGTGTTTGGCGGCATCGATCTCGGCACTAATAACTGCCGCATGCTGCTCGGCACGCCGGCGCCGGACGGGTTTCATGTGCTCGATAGTTTTTCCCGCGTGGTGCGTCTGGGGGAGGGGCTGTATGAGACCGGGCGGCTCTCGCCGGTCGCCATGGACCGCGCCATTGCCTCGCTGCGGATATGCGCCGAGCGCGCGCAGCGCTGGGCCGAGGGCCTGGGCGCCGGGGCAGGGGGCGTCCGCCTGCGGGCCATCGCCACAGAGGCCTGCCGCCAGGCCGAGAATGGCGCCGAATTCATCGCCGCGGCGCGCGCCGCCACCGGCCTGCCGCTAGAAATCATCAATGCCCGGGAGGAAGCCGAGCTTGCCGTTGAGAGCTGCGCGCCACTGATCGGCAAGGCCGTGCGCCGCGCGCTGCTGTTCGATATTGGCGGCGGCTCGACCGAGATTGCCTGGGTGCGGGTGCAGCCCGGCGAGGCGCCGGTGCTTATCGGCTATCTCTCGCTGCCGATCGGGGTTGTCACCCTGTCCGAGCGCTGCGCCACCTCCTGCTACAGCCCGGCCGGGTTCTCCCGGCTGGTGGATGATATCGCCGCGATGCTCCGCCCGTTCGAGGCGGTGCATCGCATCGGCGAGGAAATCCGCCGGGGTGGGGTGCAGATGCTTGGCACCTCGGGCACCGTGACCACCCTGGCCGGCGTGTCGCTGAAGCTGGATCGCTACCGCCGCGGGCTGGTCGATGGTGTGGCCCTCAACCGCCAGGCGGTGGATGCCGCCTTGGCCGAGGCCCGCGCTCTGGGCCGGGACGGGCTTTCCCGCCACCCCTGCATCGGCGCCGAGCGGGTTGATTTCGTGCTGCCGGGCTGCGCCATTTTCGCGGCCATCCATGAGTTATGGCAGGTGCCGGAGTTGATCGTGGCGGATCGCGGTTTGCGCGAAGGCATGTTAATGCGCCTCATCCGGGCCACTCCCCATATTCATAGGCGCAGCTACCACGCATGACCTCTCCTACCCAATTTCCGCCCCGCCGCGAGGCGGTGCGGCTTAAAAACGCGAAAAAACTGTCCACATCCAGCCAGAAATGGCTCAACCGGCAGCTGAACGACCCGTATGTGACGGCGGCCAAGGCGCAGGGCTGGCGCTCGCGCGCCGCGTTCAAGCTCATCGAGCTGGATGAGAAATACCATCTCATCACCAAGGGGGCGCGTGTCATCGATCTCGGCGCGGCGCCCGGCGGCTGGTCCCAGGTGGCGCTGGCGCGCGGCGCGGCGGATGTGGTGGGCATCGACCTGCTGCCGATCGATCCGGTGGAGGGCGCGCGGTTCATCCTGGGCGATTTCATGGAGCTTGGCATGGAGCAGCGCCTGACTGAGATGCTGGGCGCCAAGGCTGACCTCGTGCTGTCCGATATGGCGCCGAATACTTCGGGCCATGTCGCCACCGACCATATCCGCATCATGGCGCTGGCCGAGCTGGCTTTGGCCTTTGCCTGCGATGTGCTTACCCCGGGCGGTTCGTTCGTGGCCAAACTATTTCAGGGCGGGGCGGAACACGACATGCTGAATACGCTCAAGCTGCGCTTCAAGACCGTGCGCCATGCCAAGCCCCCGGCCTCGCGCAAGGATTCGAAAGAGATGTACGTGGTGGCGATGGGTTTTCGTCCGGCGTAACAGTTTCTCTTAAATAGTTAATATTAATTTCAGGTTTTGGCTCTCTAATTTATGTCAGACGTCTGGCGAGGGGAGACGGTTCATCGACCCTTGAGCCGGTTTATAGCCACCAGCCGAAGGGCCTGAAATGTTTATCAAGCTTCGTGCCGGGATACCGGCGTGACAATGTTGCAGCAACGCTTGTGGCGCTTCGCCAAGGCGAGCCTGCTGGCCTACCGGGAGCGGGGTCTGGGCGGCGGTACACGTTACATATTAATGACGATCCGCCGAAAGGCGGCGCTGTTGCTGCTGCACTGGGCGTCGCGGCGGGAGATTGCCGCCTTGCGCGCGGGGCTGGCGGTGTCCCGTGTGGCGGCATCCCCCGGGAGCGTGCATATTGCCTTGGCGGTTTCGGGCGGCATAGGTGATCTGCTGGTCGTTGCCCGCTTCATGCGTGATGTGGCGGCGACAGCCGGGCCGCTGCGCTTTGATGTGTTCGCCAAGCGGCCCGGTATCACCGCCTGGCTGTTTCAGAATGTTGATGGTTTCGGCTGTGCCTATCCGGACAGCCTGTTCCATCCGGTGCTGGCGGATTACGATATCGCCCTGCGCGCCAATACTTTTGTATTCACCTATTCGGCGCAGCTGCAGTGGAGCCGGATATGCCAGAACCGGCGCCTGGCGGAGGTGGTTTTCGCGCTGCTGTGCAATCGTGCCGCGTTCGACGAATTTGTCGAGCTGCATCCGTATCGCGATAATGAGCTGGTGCGGAATATTGTCAGGGGCGGCTGGACCAGGCGTGACTATCTGCATCACCTGGCTGGAATCAGCTATGGCGGAGACAGGTTCGATGTCCCCTGCGCGCCTGATGCCTTGGCGAAATTTGGACTTGAAGGCCGGCGCTATGTTACCGTGCATAATGGTTTCGATACGGATTTCATCGTCACCGGGCAGACCGCCACGAAATGCTATCCGCATTTCGGCAAGGTCGTGGCGCTGTTGCGCCGGGCGCGGCCGGATATTCTGTTCGTGCAGCTCGGAACCGTTACCAGTGAGGTAATTGCGGAATGCGATGTCAACCTGATCAAGCTGACCTCGTTGCGGGATGCGGCCGCTCTCATCGCGGGGGCTGCGTTGCATCTCGATAATGAAGGCGGGCTCGTGCATCTTGCCGCCTGCCTCGGCACGCGCAGCGTGGTGGTGTTCGGGCCGACGCCGGCGGATTATTTCGGATATGATGCAAACATCAATCTGTCCCCGCCGGTGTGTGGCGATTGCTGGTGGACCACGCGCAGCTGGATGGATAAATGTGCCGAAGGTTTCGCTGAACCACGCTGCATGACCGAGCAGATGCCGGACACGGTGGCGGCGCATGCCCTGGACGTGCTGCCGCGCGCGCGGCCCGTGGCCGATGCGGGCTGGGTGCCGGTGGCGACGGTGCATCGATCAAACGCATAAAAAGGGATAGTGCTCGTTCATGAAGATACGGACCCTGCGCCGGGCCATTCGCGCCATGCTGGATAAATGCCGCCCTCACACCGCCCCCGGGCTTGGCCCATGGCATTTTGCCGGCCATCCGGACCAGCCTTTCGGCCCGCTCAGCTACGCGCAGTTCGGCGAGGATTTGATGCTGCTCAACGGCTTTACCCTGCGCGGCATTACGCGGCCGAGCTATCTCGATATCGGGGCGCACCATCCGGTTTACTGCTCCAACACGGCATTGCTCTATGCCCGCGGCAGCCGCGGCGTGTGCGTGGAGGCCAATCCCAACCTGGTACCGGCTTTTGCCCGGGAGCGGCCCGAGGATGTTACTTTATGCGTTGGTGCTGGTGCGACGGGCGGCGAACTCGACTTCTACATGATCGACGAAACCTCCGGCCGCAACAGCTTCGACCGCGCCACGGCGGAGGCTTTCGTGGCCGCCCATCCGCAATTCCGGATCCGTGAGGTGCGTAAAATCCCGGTGCTGCCGCTCGATGAGATCGTCGCGCGGCATTGCGGCGGCATCTGGCCGGACCTGCTCAGCCTGGATGCGGAAGGGCTGGATTATGATATTTTGGCGGCCTCCCGCTTCACCGCACAAAACGGTCCGAGGCTGCTCTGTATCGAGGCGGTGAGCGGCGGGGATGACAGCCGCGAGGCCGACCTTGCCAGCTTGCTGCGCGCGCGCGGCTATGCGCCCGAGGGTCGGACCGTGGCCAATATCATCTGGGGCGCCGTCTAGGCACGGCGCCCGTGCCCTTGCGCGCCGGGGAGCGCGCGGTTATTGGGAGCCGCCAAGGTCTTTATTTGAAGGCGCGGCGCCCCACCAGCCCCGCGCCCGATATTTTTGAAAGCGCGGCCATGGCATCCGATACACCTTATTCCGGTACACCGTATAAAGTCGATTTCAGCGACCGTATCGCCGAGGCGCTGGCCTTTGACGATGTGCTGCTGGTGCCGGCCTACTCCCAGGTTTTGCCCAATACGGTCAAAACCACGACACGGCTGACGCGCGGGATTTCGCTCAACATCCCCCTGGTTTCCGCCGCCATGGACACCGTAACAGAGGCCGCCATGGCGATTGCGATGGCGCAGCAGGGCGGCATTGGCGTGATTCACAAGAATTTCACAATCGAGGAGCAGGCCGCCCAGGTCCGCCGGGTGAAGAAGTTCGAGAGCGGCATGGTGGTCAACCCGCTCACCATCTACCCGGACCAGACCCTGGCCGATGCCCGCGCGCTGATGCAGCTGCATCACATCTCGGGCTTCCCCGTGGTTGAGCGTGACGGCAAATTGGTGGGTATTCTGACGCATCGCGATGTCCGCTTCGCGACCGACCCCAATGCCAAGATATACGAGCTGATGACACGCGAGAACCTCGCGGTTGTCCATGCCGGGGTCAGCCCCGAGGAGGCGCGGGCGCTGCTGCATAAGCGCCGGCTGGAAAAACTTCTCGTGGTGGATGAAAACTTCCATTGCGTCGGGTTGATGACCGTGAAGGACATGGACAAGGCCGAGGCGCATCCGCTGGCCAATAAGGACGAGCTTGGCCGCCTGCGTGTCGCCGCCGCCACGGGTGTGGGCAATGATGGCGCCGAGCGGGCTTTGGCGCTGGTCGAGGCCGGGGCGGATGTCGTGGTGGTGGATACCGCGCATGGCCATTCGGATGGCGTGCTGAAGGCGGTCACGCGGATCAAGAAGGCCTCCAACCATGTGCAGATCATCGCCGGTAATGTCGCGACGCCCGATGGTGCCCGCGCGCTGATCGATGCCGGGGCCGATGGCATAAAAATCGGCATCGGGCCGGG
>JAKBAV010000078.1 GCA_021826225.1 Pseudomonadota bacterium
TAATCGACGCGGCTGATGAGATCGGCGATGATGCCGAGCCGGGCGGTTTTTTTGTCTTCGGCGCGGACCACGATCCAGGGGGCGGCGGCGCTGTCGGTCTGGCGCAGCATCTTGTCGCGGGCTTTCGTGTAATCGTCGAAATGCTGCATCGCCTTTTCGTCGATGGGACTGATTTTCCACTGTTTCAACGGATCGTCACGGCGGGCTTCCAGACGTTTTTTCTGCTCTTTTTTGCCGATATCCAGGTAGTATTTGAGTATGGTGAGGCCGCCTTGCACGAGCATGGCCTCGAATACCGGCACGTTGCGGAGAAACTCATGATATTCGCCGTCGGAGCAGAATTCCATGACATGCTCGACGCCGGCGCGATTGTACCAGGAGCGGTTGAACAGCACGATTTCGCCAGCGGCGGGCAGATGCGCGACGTAGCGCTGAAAATACCATTGCGTGGTCTCGACATCGGAGGGCTTCGGCAAGGCGACGACCCGGATATCGCGCGGCGAGAGGTGCTCGGTGATGCGCTTGATGGTGCCATCCTTGCCGGCTGCATCGCGGCCTTCCAGGATGATCAGTAGTTTTTGCCCGTGGGCGATGACGTGGCGCTGCAGCTTTACAAGCTCGACCTGCAGGTGGTGCAGTTGTTTATCGTATTCCTTGGACATTACGGGAGCATAGCGGGGGCGGGCCCGCCCGGCAAATACCTGCCAGGCTGGCCCGTGGCAGCGCGCCGCCTTATGCGCCCTTCACGGTCACTTTCGGCTGGCGCCAGAGCCCTGGGATGGTGACACCGTTGACCTCGTGCGGCACGTAATGAGCTTCGAGCGCGGCGATCTCATCCGGGCTTAATGTGACATCCAGCGCGGCGATGGCGTCCGAGAGGTGGCTGGCTTTTGTGGCGCCGATGATGGGAGCGGTGATGACTTCCTTGTGCAGCAGCCAGGCCATGGCGATTTGTGCCCGTGGCAGGCCGCGTGCCGCGGCGAGGCTGGCGACGGCCTCGATCACCTTGCGGTCGGGGCCGCTGACACTGTCGAGAATGCCGCGCGGCGCGAGGTCGGTATCGGCGCGCCTAGTATGCGCGCCGAGGTCGCGGGTGAGCATGCCGCGCGCCAGCGGGCTCCAGGGGATGACGCCGATGCCCATATCCTCGCAGAGCGGCAGCATCTCGCGCTCTTCTTCGCGGTAGAGCAGGTTTACCTGGTTTTGCATGGAGACGAATTCAGTCCAGCCGTTCATGCGCGCCGTGTATTGCGCCTTGGCGAATTGCCAGGAGGACATCGAGGAGGCGCCGATATAGCGGATTTTTCCGGATTTCACCATGTCGTGCAAAGCCACCATGGTTTCCTCGATGGGTGTTGCGTTATCCCAGCGGTGGATCTGGTACAGGTCTATATAGTCCGTGCCGAGGCGGCGCAGGCTGTCATCGAGCGCGGCGAAGAGCGCCTTGCGCGACAGGCCGCCGGTATTGGGGGCGGCGCGCCAGTTGAAAAATGCCTTGGTGGCGATGACGACTTCGTCGCGCGCCGCGAAATCGCGCAGCGCCCGGCCGGTGATCTCCTCAGAGGTGCCAGCGGAATAGGCGTTGGCAGTGTCGAAGAAATTGATGCCGGCTTCGAGGGCTTGGCGGAAAAACGGGCGGCTGGTTTTCTCATCCAGCGCCCATTCATGCATGCCCTTGGCGCCATCGCCGAAGCTCATGCAGCCGAGGCAGAGGCGCGAGACGGTGAGGCCGGTGCGGCCGAGTTGGCGGTATTCCATGATTGCGTTCCCCTGATTATGGCCCAGCAGAATACCGCGGCGGCGGGGCGTCAAGCCATGGCGCGGTTTGCGGCAAGGCGGCATGCCGCGCCGGGCAAGCGATGGGGTGGGTGGGGTGGATAAAAATTTAGAAAGAATCTCATGTTATGACCGTGCCGGGCAAAATCAGTTGTCAGGGGCGAATAGAACGTGCTTATGTGGCGCCGCAGCAAAACAGGGGGATTGGCAGATGGAACAGGCAACACGGCTGGAAAAATCATCCGATCCTGGCGCCATCGGGTATGCGGTCACCCCCGTGATCCTCTCGGGCGGTTCCGGCTCGCGGCTATGGCCGGTCTCGCGCGCCAGTTTTCCCAAGCAGTTCTGGCCGTTGCTCTCCGGCAACTCGCTGATCCAGGATACCGCGTTGCGCGCCGCCAATGCCGGGCTTTCGGCACCCATCGTGGTGTGTAACGAGGAGCACCGGTTTCTCGTGGCCGAGCATCTGCGCGGCATCGGTATGGTGGGTAGCCGGATATTGCTGGAGCCGGTGGGGCGCAATTCGGCGCCCGCAGTGGCAGCTGCGGCGCTGCTGGCGGCTGAGGATGATCCCAACGCGCTGCTCTGGATCATGGCGGCGGATGCGGCGATTTCTGATGAGCCTGCCTTGCGTGCGGCCCTGGTGAAAGCCTGTGCCGCGGCGCAGGAGGGGCATTTCGTGACTTTTGGCATTACGCCGGACAAACCCGAGACGGGCTATGGGTATATCGAGGTCGGGCCGGCGCTGGATGGCTTGGCCGGGGTGAATGTGGTGAGCCGGTTTCTGGAAAAGCCGGAACGCGCCGGGGCCGAGGCGATGCTGGCGGCGGGCGGGTATTTGTGGAATTCCGGCATGTTCGTGTTTACCGCGAAAACGCTGCTGGAGGAAATGCAGATCCACGCGCCGGAGGTGCTGGTAGCGGTGCGCAAGGCGCTGTCCGGGCGCAAGGCGGATCTTGATTTCGTGCGGCTCGACAGGGCGGCGTTCATCGCTTGCCCCGATATCAGCCTGGACTATGCGGTGGCTGAGCGGACCGAGCGCGCCGCGGTGGTGCCGGCGAGCATGGGCTGGTCCGATATCGGAAGCTGGAGCGCGCTTTGGGAACTGGGGGCCAAGGATGCGGCCGGGAATGTGGCGCAGGGCGATGTACTGCTGGAAAACGCCACGGATTGCTATGTGCGCTCCGATGGCATGCTGACCGCGGTGGTGGGGTTAAAGGATGCCATCGTGGTCACCACGGAGGATGCCGTGCTGGCGTTGCACCGCGACCATGCGCAGGACGTGAAGCGCATCGTCGACCGGCTGAAGGCGGTGAAGCGGCATGAGGGGATTGCGCATAACCGTATGTACCGGCCCTGGGGGTTTTATGAATCGCTGATTGCCGGCGAGCGGTTTCAGGTGAAGCGCATCGTCGTGCACCCGGGCAACAAGCTCTCATTGCAGAAGCATTTTCATCGCGCCGAGCACTGGGTGGTTGTGGCGGGCACCGCGATTGTCACGCGGGAGGAAGAGAAGATCATGCTGCGCGAGAATGAAAGCGTGTACCTGCCGCTAGGCGCCGTGCACCGGCTGGAGAATCCCGGGCGGATTGATCTGGAGCTGATCGAGGTGCAGTCCGGCTCGTATCTCGGCGAGGATGACATTGTGCGAATCGAGGATAATTACGGGCGCACGGGCTGACGCCAGACTGACGGCTTTGGATTCAACGACAGACAACCGGATCCGGTGAGGGTCCGGTTGTTATTGTTTGGTAGCACGATTAGCCATTTTTGTCAGCAGAAAGCGCATTTTTACCCGCACACGTAGCAGAGAGTCTACACGTTTTCGTTTGTTTTTTGATGAAGGTTTGTGGATGAGTAGCAGAGTCTTGAGATGCGGTGCGTAACGTGGTGTAAAAAGCCGGTAGTGATTTTTGCGGGATAAGTTGATGATGGCTGGCAAATCCGCGGTGAAAAAAACGACGCGGGGCGGGTCGGGGCCTGCGGCCGGCACGCCGTCTGCCGGGATGACGCTGCCGGATGCTGTTCAGGATAGCGTGGCGCCGCCGCCCGCGAGCTTTCAGGGTTATGTAGACGGGCTGGATGCGCATTGGCATGTGGTGGGCTGGGCCCGCCCGCTGCGGGGCGGGGATGAGCGCGTCATCGTCGAACTGGTGGAGAATGGCCGGGTGGTTGCCCGTGAGACGGCGATGCGCTTTCGCGGTGATCTGGTCGATGCCGGCATCGGCGACGGGAAATATGGGTTCCAGCTTGGTATCGAGCCGGGGCTGTTTGATGGCATGCGGCATGAGCTGGGTGTGCGCGTGGTGCAGGACGGGCAGGATGCGGCCATGCTGGGGGCGCTTGATATCATGCTGCCGAGCCGTCTGCCGAAAGCCGGCCAGAGGGTTGACGCGGCGGCGCGAGCCTCCCAGCTGGTGGATGGCGTGCTGGGCGACGCGGCGGCGCAGACGGCGGCATATTTTGAAACCTATATCCAGCATCTGACGGTGGCGCTCGATGCCGTGGCGCGGCAGTTCGATTTCGCGACGGCGCTGGGTCTGCTCTATGTGCATATCCTGCGCCGCCATATTGACGGGGGCGGGCTGCAGACGCGCCTGATGAGGCTGAGCATGCGGCCGGAGGAGCTTGGCGAGGTGGTGCGCGAGATCATGCAGTCCGAGGAGGCGCTGGGCCGTATCAAAAAGTTGGGCGGGTACCAGCTGCCGGGGCTTGAAGCCATCCAGGCCTGGACGCGGCTGCGGCCAGTGGCATGACCGGAATTTTGCGCGAACATGGCAATGCGGCTCCGGCCCGGCATCGGAAGGCGGATATGATTTATTACAGTCATCGCACGCGCAAGGCGCTGGCGGAGGGGCATACCTATCTGCCGTTGGGCTTCGCGCATTATTCCTATGGCTCGGTGTGCCAGAAATTTCTGAAACTTTTCGAGGGTAGCGGGCTGAAGGCGCAGGAGGTCGTGATGCCCGAGATCTATGCGGATGCGGCGCATCTGCAGCGGGCGGCGGGCGGCGGGCGGCCACTGCATGTCGCATTCAAGCCGTATGAGGAGTTTCGCCTGCTCAAAGGGGCGGTGAATGTGGCGCATGTCGCCTGGGAATTCGACAAGCTGCCGAGTTTTGCCGGCCTCCCTTATGACCATCCGCGCCGCGACAACGTGCTGAACGATTATGTGCATGTGCTGGGCCTAGCCTCGGAAGTCTGGGTGGGGTGCGAATATACCAGGAAGGTGTTCGAGGCGCATGGCCTGAAACATGTCCATGTCGTGCCGGCGCCGATCGAGATTGCCGCCGGCGAGGGCGAGGATGGGAGCGTGCCGGGGCTGTACAAGATCGGCTGCCTCGAATTCACGCGCAAGGCCGTGGCCGAATGCATCGAAGGCACCGGCGACCTCAGGCTCGATAACAGCACCATGTTCCGCGCGGATGATTGCCATGCGGCCGGAGGGCGGGTGTTCTATGCGGCGTTCAATCCGGGTGATCCGCGCAAGAACTGCGCGGCGCTGTTCCTCGGTTTTCAGGAATATCTGCGCCGGACCAGGCGCCGCGACCTGCTCATCGTCAAGCTCGTGCTCGATGGCACACCGCAGGCCCTTCGGCAGGCGCTGGCGGAGCAACTGCCGAAACATTTCGATTATGCCCGGGTACCGGTCTCGTTCGTCGATTGTGCCAATATCCTGCTGGTGCCGAGCCGGCTTTCCTCCGAGGAAATGGCCGGGTTGAGCCGCGCCGCCGATTTTTATGTGTGCACCAGCGCCGCCGAGGGCCAGGGGCTGCCGGTGCAGGAAGCAATGGCCGCTGGGCTGGTGCCGATAAGCTCAGCCGAGACCGCGATGGCCGATTATATCAATGCCGATCATGCCATCGTACTGGCGACCAGGGAGGCGCCGATTCCGATGCAGGTGGCTAACGCCTATGGACTCTCGGGGGTATCGTGGCGGTTGCCTGATCATGCTGAGGTGGTTCGCGCCTTGCTGGTGGCGGCGGCGATGGATGATGACGAAGTGGCACGGTGCGGACGCGCGGCGCGGTTGTTCATCCAACGGAACTATGGGTTTGCCGCGGTCAAGGCCAAATTGATGTCGCGTATGCAGAAGCTGTTGGCATGAGCCGGGCGCCACGCAGGGCTGTGAAACCGGCGATGGTAGCCGCGCCGCCTGTGCCGCGCAGCGCGGCCGAGATCATCAAGAGCCGCAATGCCGCCGTGTTCGTCGATGTGTCGGCGCTGATGGAAACGTCATGGACCGGCATTGCCAATGTGACCGCTAATCTGGCGCGCGAACTGGTACGCAAACTGCCGAATAACTGCTATTTTTTCGCGCGCGGCGTGGTGATCGACCCGGTTGCCTTGTTGACGGCGATTGACAATGCACCGGGTGCTTACCTCGAAGTGCTGCTGGCAAATGGCTATGCCCAGCTTGGCGCGATCGGCGATTTCATCGGGCTGGCGCCGGTTTCGGTCGGGATTTTTCCCAACATCAAGACCGCGCATCGCGTATTCGATGTCGAGGCGGTGGTGCTGCACGACCTTTCCGCCATGCTGATGCCCGAATTGCACCAGGACTGGGCGGCGCATGAGCATAGCCGGGCGATGCTCCGCGATGTGCACTCCTCGGAGGTGGTATGCTGCGTATCCGCCGCGACGCAGGCCGATGCCCTGGCTTATCTCGGCCTCGACCCGAAAAACGCGATTGTGTCGCATCTCGGCGTGCGGCCGCCACCGGCGGCGCAGGAGTTGCCGCGGGAAAACTTCGCCATTGTGCTGGGGACGATCGAGCCGCGCAAGAATTTGCGCCTGGTTGCCGAGTTCATGCTGAGCCGGCCGGACCTCGCCCGCAAGATCGCCATGGTATTTGTCGGCCGGCGCGGCTGGGGGCCGGCTTTTGACGAGGTGTTCGGCGAGTTGCTGACCCATTCGCCCTGGAAGGACAGTATCTGCTTCACCGACTTCATCGGTGAGGCCGAGAAATGGGCTTTGATGCGCAGCGCGCGTTTCGCCATTTTCCCCTCGCTGTTCGAGGGTTTCGGGCTGCCGGTGGTGGAGTGCATGGCGGCGGGCTGCCCGGTTATCGCATCGCGCAGCTCCAGCATTGTTGAATTCGGGCTGCCGGAGCCGATGTATTTCGACCCGTTCTCGCTGACCGATTTTACGCGTGCCTTCCGCCATATCGAGACCATGCCCGCCCCGGCGCATGCGGCGCTGGCGGAAAGCCTGCGGGTACGAGCCGGTGAATTTACCTGGGACGCCTTCTGTGGCAGATTGCTGAACGCTGTGGCCGCGCGGTTGCCGGCTGCGAGCGGTTCCTGACAGGGTTGGCTGACTCTGTCTATTTTTTTGGATGAAGGCTGAGGTTGCGGGTGATGAGCGAGACTGCCGTTATTTTCGGAATGCAGCGGTGTGGATCGAACTTCTTTCTCTCAGCCTGCACGCGATTTGATGATGTCACGGTGTTTGGCGAGATGTACCATCGTGCCGGGGCTTTCCCTTTCTGCCAGGACGATGAGAGGGATTTTGCCATCAAGCAGGATCTGGCCCGTTCTATCTGGGAGAGCTTCCGGAATGAAGGTCTGCCGCTGTTTTACGACTGGGACTTTGCGGCGTCTTATGATCGAGAAGCCGATCTGCGCCTGAATGAGAAGCTGGCGGGTTTTTCTTATTCCTATCCGCAGAAGTATTTCGAGGCCGTGAAGGATATAGCGCCTGACAGCCGGATAATTCTCAAGATTTTTCCCGAGCATCTCAGTATTTTTCAAATTCTTTCGATTTTGCATGAATGCCGCCCGCATGTCATTCTGATGATCCGCAATCCCCTGGACAGTTTTATTTCGTTCAAAAAACTTGAACAGACGGAAGCGCCGCAGGATATAGATACGTCCGATATTAAAATAGACTTCAACAAAGCCGAATATTTTGAATACAAGGCAGGGTTGGTAGCTTATTTCGGCGCGATCAAAGCTTTCTGCGAAGACGAGATGATCGACGTTACCGTTGTTTCCTATGAAGATTTGCACGATGACGATGGCCGCGACAAGGTCGAGAAAGTGCGCGTGATCATGGAGCAGGTATTCGAATCCCCTGTGCGGGCGGTGGAGGGGAAAGCCGGCGTTGGCCTGTTTGTGAAGCAGGATCGGTCGGGATCGACCGCCGATAAGGTTGCTAATCCGGTACGTTTACCGCGCTCGCAGCAGCGGTTGATAGACTGAAGGGGTTGGCTGCTGGGTGCGTTATTGCCAGCACGATGCAATCGTGACGCCGTTTTGTGAGGACAGCAGATGGACGTCGTTTTCAATAGGCTGAATGCGCTCGACTGGCCCGAATCAGTCGCGCGGCCCGTGTTTGCGGATTATGATGTGGTGGCAGTCACGGAAGCCAATATGGGGCAGCTTGCCACGATGGGTATTCGGGTGGGCGGCAGGGGGCTTGGCAATATAGTCTTGCTGGGCCGTGGATTTACACCGTTGGCACGGCCGTTAAGTCTCTCGTTCCAGGGCAGCGATAATATTTGCCTGATTGAGGAGAATTCGGCCGTGCAGGGGGCGATTGATTGCCATACGAATTGTATCGCGGTGATATTGGGTGGCCAGCACGCTCTCTCCCTCGGGGTGAATTTATATCATGGTGGGCAGATTTTCTGGGGCCGGGCGGCGCGGACATATGGTTGCCGCATCTGGACGCATGGCGGAAAGCGCGTGATTGTAGGCGATGATTGCCTGTTTTCGGAAGGTATTTCGATCAGGACCAGCGACCACCATTCGATCATCGACCTTGATGACGGCTCGCAATTGAACCATCCCGCAGATGTCGTGATCGGGCGCCATGTCTGGGTATCGCCCGAGGTGAAGATCATGCCGGGCGTGAGGATTGGGACGGGCGCTATCATCGGTATAGGGGCCGTCGTAACGAAGGATGTTCCCGCGGCGGAAATGTGGGCCGGTGTGCCGGCGCGATGTCTTCGGCAAAATGTTTCGTGGGTGGATTCGCATCCGGCGGCGCCTGGTCAAGTGGAAGATATGTACTGTCTGTTAGGCAGAACGTGGTGAGCCCGGAAAAACCGCAGAATGGTTCAATTTGGGTGCGTGGTTTATGAGACGGCTGAATTTGAGTCGGTGGCATATGGCGTGGTCGAATCTGTTAAGGCGATATGGCTAGGAATCTCGATGGAGCGCTCGAGATCGAGTTGCCAGCCGTTTGAGGTCTCCGCGAATCCACAGCGCGAATAGATATTACGGCAGGGGAGATTTTGCTCAGTAGGGATTACCTCGGCGAACAAAGTGCGCTCCTTAGACGATCGGAGAAGGGCAATATGGTTAACGGCGGCGATTTCTGCATCTAAACCCATGATGCGGCAACTCATGACGAACTGTACGATGCCTCTGTCGTCAACGATCAAAACGCCAACCAATCCATATTCCGTGAACTTATCGGTGAGCTCAAAAGCGTAGAATATTGTACCACGCTGGAAGGCCTGTAGCACTTCTTCCATGCGCCAGCGACGGCCGGTCGTGTTGAACTGATTTGTCTTGTTTATCAGTTCTAGCGCCCGACCGAAACGGGGATGACCCACATCTTGGATATCAAACATTGACATGGTGATGTTGAGCGACTTTAGAAAATCCCCGCTGCTCAAAGTTGCGCGAACAGCCTCTCGTTGTACCTGCCCCTGAATCATTTCATTGCGCTGAATCGATTCGTTCGAAATGATCGGGCTTTGTAACTCTGGGCTTGTTAGAAGATAATGGCGCCACTGGAAAGGCTGACCACCGAGTACGCGCATATCGGGGAATGAGTCTTTGATTTCGGCAAGCTGAAGCGGATTATCGTCAATATAGAGGACATTTTTGGATGCCAGATTAACGGTATCAAGAATGATCCTCATATTTGTCGCCTTCGATGACCAGTTGATCTGGGCTATGGCAAAGTCATCAAGGGAGAGTGCCCGGCCGATGATTCTGTTCCAGGCATCTCGAACGACCTGCTCCTCGTTCTTACTTATTACGGCCAAAATTATACCGCGTTTCTTGAGGATGAGCAGAGCTTCCCAGAATGCTTGAGGCCAACCCTCCTGAGTCGGAAAATTATTAAGGTCAGAATCCGCAACGACGCCGCGCCATAGCGTGTCGTCAAGGTCAATGACAACCATTTTGATGGAGTCTATCTGCGCGACACTCCGATACATGGCAAACATCTCATGCCACATAGCCGTCATGACCACAGGGACATTTGTGTCATAGATGGCGCTTGCTTTGGCAGGAGATTCCAATCGTCCTTGATCGTGTGAGAAATTGAAATCGTTGATGAATGAACCATGGTTAAAGGCGGCGACATTATCTTCGCTGGAATATCGCCTAGCAAACGTTGCAGAGACTTCGTTGATATCAAAAAAATAGGAATTGCGATATTTTGAAACTATTTTGGCAAGATGTTCGTTGAGCTTCTCGATGAAGTAAACGGGGTTGCGTAGATCGTAACGAGGTAGAAGGCGTCCAACCAAATTTTGTTGTGGGACGGGGAAGTTAATAACGAAAGTCAAAAGGCCCAATTCCTGGTTCCAGCGGAGAGACGACGTTACCTGCTGTTCCAGGGATATGCAGCAATGTTCGAATAGATTTTGATGCGAAGAAATATCGCTATAGCGAAGTTTTGCGAAAGACATGTCTGGCAAGACGGAGCGCAAAGCAATTTGTACGACTTGGAAAAGGTAGCCCTCAATCGGGCTAAGTGGAACCTCGGGCAACGCCCCGGTGTTTAGATATGTATCGTACTCGCAATCCGGCGCTGCCTGTCTAAGGGTGTCTGTGAATGCGGCGAGTAGGCACGATCCAACGAGCAGGATTTTCCTGGCGGGGATCGTGGATTTCGTGAAGGTTACGGGAGCCCGGTATTTGTAGCCAGAGGATGGGCCCTGACTACCGGGGGAGCCTTGCTCACCGACGAGCAAAGCAATAGTTCGGTGTAACTCTGGCGAACTTCGTATGGTTTTGATGAAATCTGCTATGGATATGCCAGACGCGGCAACGTCTTGTCTGAATTTAATGTTGCCAGTTGAGCGTTTAAGCAAGATAAGGAAGAGCCTTTCGACATCGTCTTCCGTAACAAGGCTGTCGAGAGGCGAAGTGTTCACGGGCAGTGTTCCATCAAAATAAAGCTGTCGTAAAAAATCTTATCGAAAGAGCTTTTGACAAGCAATCTAGCGGCTGTCCTGAGTCGTTATGCGGCCGCTGCCTGAAAAGCAGAGCTATCACCCCCCGCGCAGGTGCCGCGCCCGGCCCAGTGCCATGAGCGGGAAATAATGGCGGTACAGATTATAACCGATCATGAAGCCGCGTGAGAGCTCCTCGCCCTGGCCGGTATTGGCCAGGGCGGCGGGGTTGTCGAGGTTGACGCGGGCGCCGGGGCCGTAGCCCGGAAACCCGGTGCCGGTGTAATACGGCTCGTTCCAGGTGCCGTCCTGGCGCTGGGTGGCGGTGAGGTGGCTGATGCCGTGGGTGAGGGCGTCGGTGCTGGCGGTGTCTTGCATCGCCATGAGGCCAAGCAGGGCCCAGGCGGTTTGTGAGGGTGTGCTGTCGCCCTTGCCGCGCCAGGCGGCACTCATATACGAGGCGCAGGATTCGCCCCAGCCGCCATCGGCGTTCTGGTGGCCGCGCAGCCAGAAACCGGCGCGTTGGACCCAGGGCTGGGACATGTCCTCGCCCACGGCGCGCAAAGCCGGCAGGACGGCGCCGGTGCCGTAGACGTAGTTCACGCCCCAGCGGCCGAACCAGCTGCCATCGGGCTCCTGCTC
>JAKBAV010000079.1 GCA_021826225.1 Pseudomonadota bacterium
CGGGCCGGAGCTACGATCATTGTCTTGTCATGACACCCGGCAATGTCTATGGCCGGGCGCCAAACTATGGCTGCGGCTAACTCCAGACCGTAAGCAGCCCGATGACCAGCAGCGTCCCCACAGTGGCGATGATGTTCCACAGCAGAAATTTGGTGAAGAATGCCCAGCCCTTCTGGGCCGGCTGATCGAAATCGACATTCGGGACCATTTCCGCGCCATGGTCGTTATGCGTCTGCGCCTGCATCGTAGAATCCCCTCGATATGTCTTGCGTTCCAGGCCCGGATTTACGGGCTCTGCTCCGCCTCTGGCAAGCGGATTTTTAGCGCCAGCGCCGCCAGTGCCGCCGGATACAGCCTGTGCTCCTGCGCCAGCACCCGCGCCGCCAGCAGCTCTTCGGTATCGTCCGGCAGCACGGGTACATCCGCCTGCGCCAGCACCGGCCCCTCATCCATGCCCTCGGTGACCAGATGCACGGTGCAGCCATGGGTTTTCACGCCCGCCGCCAGGGCCCTTGCATGGGTATCGAGCCCGGGAAATGCCGGCAGCAGGCTCGGATGGATATTCAGCATCCGGCCCGCCCAGCGCCCCACGAGATACGGCGTCAACAGCCGCATATACCCCGCCAGACACACGATCTCGACGCCTGCCTGGCGCAGCCGGGAGTCGATGGCGCGTTCATGCGCCGCGCGATCCCGACCGAATGGCGCGGTGGCAATCGCCTCCGCCGCGACGCCGAGCCCGCGCGCGATGGCGAGCCCCGGCGCATCCGGCTGGTTGGACAGCACCAGCACGATCTCGGCCGGATAATCCGGCGCCTGGGCGGCGTGGATCAGCGCCTCCATGTTGGAGCCGCGCCCGGAGATCAGCACCGCGACTTTGGGCTTCATGCGAAGAGCTGGTCCGTGCCCTCGATCACCACGCCGGGCGTATCGGTCACCACGCCGAGCAGGAATGGCGCCTCGCCCGCCGCGCGCAGTTCCGCCATCGCGGCGGCGGCATCGGCGACGATCAGGGTCATCCCCACGCCGCAATTGAACACCCGCAGCATCTCAGCCGGGGCGATATTCGCAGTTTTCGCGAGGAAGGGGAAAATCCCCGGCATGGCCCAGGGACCGGAGAGCCGCGCGCCACAATGTTCGGGCAGAGCACGGGGCAGGTTCCCCGGCAGACCGCCGCCGGTTATGTGCGCGGCGGCTTTCAATAGATTTTTTTTATGAATCGCCAGCACCGCACGGACATAGATGCGGGTCGGCTGCATCAGGATTTCCGCCGCCCGGCCACCCGGTATCTGCGAATCCCAGCCCAGCCCGGCATCGGCGAAAATCCGCCGGACCAGGGAGAAGCCGTTGGAATGCACGCCCGAGGAGGGCAGCGCGATAATGGCATCGCCCGGCGCGACATTGGCCGGCAGCAGCGCGGCGCGCTCGGCGGCACCGACCGAGAAACCGGCGAGGTCGTAATCGCCCTTGGCATACATGCCTGGCATTTCCGCCGTCTCGCCGCCGACCAGCGCGCAATCGGCCAGTTTGCAGCCCTGCGCTATGCCCGCGATCACTTTTTGGGCGGCCGCCACATCCAGCGCGCCGGTAGCGAAATAATCGAGAAAAAACAACGGCGCGGCGCCCTGCACGATGAGGTCGTTGACGCACATGGCAACCAGATCGATGCCGACGAAGTCATGGATGCCGGTTTCGATGGCGATTTTGAGCTTGGTGCCCACTCCATCCGTGGTGGAGACCAGAATGGGGTCGGCATAGCCCGCCGCCTTGAGGTCGAACAGCGCGCCGAAGCCGCCCAGGGCGCCCATCACCCCGGCGCGGCTGGTGGCCTTGGCCAGCGGCTTGATCGCCTCGACCAGCGCGTCGCCGGCCTCGATATCCACCCCGGCATCCCGGTACGTCACGCTAGTCATGTCAGCCCCCGATGCGCTAAGCCATTGAACATGGCGCAGCACGTTTTACCTCATGGAATACAGGCGCGTTTCACCATAGCCGCGTATGCCGCGCAATGGACCGGGGAAGCATGATGACCGAGGTAATTGAAGAGCTGCCCCCACAAATACCGCGCGGGGCCTTTGCCGAGCCACAGGTCTCGCGCCGCCTGCAATGGCAGCGCCTGGCGCTGCTGGCCGCGTTCCTGCTGGCGATCTGGCTGTTCCTGCGGCTGTTTTCCTCCATTCTCACCCCCTT
This sequence comes from Pseudomonadota bacterium, assembly GCA_021826225.1. GTDB lineage: Bacteria > Pseudomonadota > Alphaproteobacteria > Acetobacterales > Acetobacteraceae > Acidocella. The sequence continues at coordinate 2,191 of JAKBAV010000079.1, forward strand.
CGTGGTGGCCGCCGGCCTGGCCTATTTCCTCGACCCCGCGGTGAGCCGGCTGGCGCGGCTCGGCGTGCGCCGCTCGGTCGGCGCGCTGCTCATTTTATTCGCCGCCGGCATCGTGCTGGCCCTACTGGTGCTGCTGCTCTACCCGGTCATCGCCGATCAGGTCGTGGCGCTGGCCGCCAACCTGCCATCCTATATCGCCACGGCGCAGAAGGATTTCGCGCATCTCATCGCCAATATGGAGCATCGCATCGGCCCCGGCATGGTAAGCGCCAAGCTGCGCGACTTCGCCGCCAACCAGGCCGGCACCATCGTCTCCTTCGCCGGTTCCGCCGCCAGCAAGATCATCGGCTCGGGCTTCGCCGTGGTGAATGTGCTCACTTTGCTGATCATCACGCCCATCGTCACCTTCTATTTCCTGCGCGACTGGCCGGCCATCGTCCGCCATGTCGATACCTGGCTGCCGCGCCGTTACGAAGGGGTGATCCGCGCCCAGGGCCTGGAGGTGAACCGCATCCTCGCCGCCTGGCTGCGCGGCCAGGCGATCTGCTGCCTCGTGCTGGCCGTGATCTATGCCGGCGGGCTCACCGCCATCGGGCTGCAATTCGGCCTGACCATCGGGCTGGCCGCCGGGTTTCTCTCCTTCATCCCCTATGTCGGCACGCTGCTCGGCGGCATCACCTCGATTTTGCTGTCTGCCACGCAGAATCCGGGCTGGAGCGGGGTGATCAACGTGCTCATCGTGTTCGGCTGCGGCCAGGCGCTCAACGACTACTACATCCAGCCGCGCTTTCTCGGCGACCGTGTCGGCCTGCCGGCGGTATGGGTGATCTTCTCGCTTTTCGCCGGCGCGGCGGCCTTCGGCTTTCTTGGCATCATGCTTGCCGTGCCGGTAACCGCGACGCTCGGCGTGCTGGCCCGTTTCTGGCTGCGCCGCTATCTGCGCTCGCCTTTATACCTTGACGCGACCGAAGAATGACACCGCGCCGCATCACCCCATGAAACCCCCATGAAGCAGCTCACCCTGCCTTTTGCCGATGAGCAGATTTTCGCGCCGGAGGATTTCTGTCCCGCCCCTTCCAACGCCGCGGCGCGCGAGATGCTGCGCCACCCCGATGACTGGAGCCAGAGGCGGCTCATTCTGTGGGGCGAGGCCGGGTGCGGCAAGACCCATCTGCTCGTCAACTGGGCGCAGGCCCATGGCGCCGAGATCATCAGCACCAGCGGGCTGCAGGGGGTAAGGCGGATCAGCCGGCCGGTGGCACTCGATGATGCCGATCTGATGCCGGACCCGGTCGCCTTGCTGCATTTGCTGAACGCCACCGCCGAGGCGGGTTTTCCGCTGCTCCTCGCCGCCCGCCGCCCGCCCGCCCGCATGGCCTATAAGCTTGGCGACCTCACCTCGCGGCTGCGCGCCTCCAGCGCCATTGAAATCCGCGCGCCGGAGGATGAATTGCTGGAACAGCTCCTCACCCGGCTGGCGGCGCAGCGCCAGCTCGCTCTCAGCATCGCCGTGCGCAACGCGCTGCTGCTGCATTTGCCCCGGGCGCCGGCCTATTACCGCGAGGCCGTGGCCCGGCTGGACCGCGCCGGGCTGGACGGACACAGGAAAATTACCCGCGCCCTTGCGCTTGAAGTCATTGCCAGCCTGCTCGATGATGAGGGCTGATGTTACATATTCGTCATATCCGCCAGGGTGCGGACTGATATAGGAATGTCCATGGATCAACTTTCCCCCGCCGCCATGCCGCCGGCCTCGGCCAAAACAGGCTTGGCGAAAGATGACCCGGCCCGTTTCATCAATCGCGAGCTGTCCTGGCTGGACTTCAATTTCCGCGTCGTGGGCGAGGCCCGCAACACACGCCACCCGCTGCTCGAACGGCTGCGCTTCGTCTCCATCAGCGCCTCGAACCTCGATGAGTTCTATTCCGTGCGCGTGGCCGGGCTGATCGGCCAGGAACGCGCCGGCGTGCCGGAGCTTTCGGCGGATGGTCTGACCACGGCGCAGCAGCTCCACGCCATCAACCTGCGCGCCCGCGAACTGATCGCGGCCCAGCAATCGGCCTATACCGCGTTGCGCGGCCTGCTCGCCAAGGCCGGGCTGGTGGTGACCTCGGCCGCCGAGCTGAGCCCGGAGGACGCCGCCTTCCTCGATGCCTATTTCATGGAACGCGTGTTTCCGGTGCTTACTCCGCTGGCGGTGGACCCGGCGCATCCCTTCCCGTTCATCCCCAATATGGGGCTGGTGATGGCGCTTAGCCTGGCGCGCGACGATGAGCTCGGCCAGATGTCGGCGCTGATCCCGATGCCTGCCCAGATCGAGCGCTTCGTGCGGCTGCAGCCGGGCGACGGGCCGATCCGCTTCATCATGCTCGAAGAGCTGGTGGCGATGAATATGGGCCGGCTGTTCCCCGGCTTCACCGTGCAGGGCACCGGGCTGTTCCGCGTGATCCGCGATACGGATGTGGAATTCGAGGAAGAGGCCGAAGACCTCGTGCGCTCCTACGAGACCGCGCTGAAACGCCGGCGCCGCGGGGCCGCCATCCAGCTTACCATCGCCGCCGACATGCCGCCCGATCTGCGCGAGCTGGTGATCGACGCAATCGAGGCGCCCGCCGAGGAAATTTATAACGAGACCGGGCTGATCGGGCTGGTGGACGTGAAGCAGCTCATCGTCGATGACCGGCCGGACCTGCTCTTCGCGCCCTATGCCGCGCGCTTCCCCGAACGCATCCGCGATTTCGGCGGTGATTGTTTCGCCGCCATCCGCGCCAAGGATATTCTGGTGCATCATCCGTTCGAGAGCTTCGACGTGGTGGTGCAGTTCCTGCGTCAGGCGGCGATGGACCCGGCGGTGGTCGCCATCAAGCAGACGCTGTACCGCACCAGCCGCGACAGCCCCATCGTGAAGGCGCTGATCGAGGCGGCCGAGGCGGGCAAGAGCGTGACCGCCATGGTGGAATTACGCGCGCGCTTCGATGAGGAAGCCAATATCCGCCTCTCCCGCGCGCTGGAGGCCGCCGGGGTGCAGGTGGTGTTCGGCTTTGTCGGCCTGAAGACCCATGCCAAGGTCAGCTACGTGGTACGGCGCGAGGCCAACAGCTTGCGCGCCTATGTGCATTTCGGCACCGGCAATTACCATCCGATCACGGCGCGCATCTATACCGATTTGTCGTTCTTCACCTGCGATCCGGCGATGACACGCGATGCCGCGCGGCTGTTCAACTACATGACTGGCTATGCCAGGCCCGAGGCAATGGAGCAGCTCGCCTTCTCGCCGCTCACCACGCGCCGGACCATCAACCGGCTGATCGATACCGAGATCGCCAATGCCAGGCATGGCAAGCCCTCGGGCATCTGGCTCAAGATGAACTCGGTGGTGGATGACCGGCTGATCGACCATCTCTACGAGGCGAGCCAGGCGGGGGTGCCGGTTTCCATCGTGGTGCGCGGCATTTGCTGCCTGCGCCCAGGGGTGCCAGGACTTTCCGAGACTATCAAGGTGAAATCCATCGTCGGACGCTTCCTGGAACATGCGCGGGTCTGCGTGTTCGCCGATGGCCACGCCTTGCCCTCACGCGCGGCAAAAGTGTTCATCTCCAGCGCCGACTGGATGGCGCGCAATATGGATTTCCGGGTGGAAACCTTCGTGCCGATCCATAACCCGACCGTACACGCGCAGATCCTCGACCAGATCATGGTGGTGAACCTGCGCGATGATGCGCAAAGTTCGGTACTGCATGCCGATGGCAGCTGGGAACGCGTGACCCCCGGCGATCCAGCGGCCTCGGCGCATGAGTATTTCATGACCAACCCCTCGCTCTCCGGACGGGGCTCGGCGCTGCATGGCGGCCTGACGGCGGATAAGCCGAAGCCGAAATATAAGCGCCGGGTGGATTAGAGTTTAAACCGGAATCGCCTCCATGCCGTGCGCCAGCAGCGCGGCGGCCGCGGCGGCCGGCATGGCCTTACCAAAATAATAGCCCTGGCCGAGCGCGCAGCCTTTGGCCTCCAGCATGCGCAGGGTCGCGATATCCTCGATGCCCTCCGCCACGGTGGGCAGGTGCAGGCTGCCTGTCAGGCCGAGTATGGCATCGATGATCTTCTCGCTCTCGGCATTGCCGCGCATCGCCTGCACGAAGGAGCGGTCGATTTTGATCTTGTCGAAATTCAGCTCGCGCAGATGGTACAGGCTGGAATAGCCGGTGCCGAAATCATCGAGGCAGATGGTGATGCCCTGCGCCTGCAGCGTGGTGAGGATCGCCTTGGCCGCGGCCAGATCGCTCACCAGCGCGCTTTCAGTTATTTCCACCTCCAACCGGCGAGCCGGCATGCCCTCCTCGGCCAGGATGCGCGCGAAGCGGGCTGGCAGGGTGTCGTCCTTAAGCTCGAAGGGCGAGACGTTGATGGCGACGCAGATATCCGCGGGCCAGTAGCGCGCATCGCGGCAGGCCTGGCGCAGTATCGAGGAGCTCAACGCGGCGGTCAGGCCGAGTTGCTCGATGATGGGGATGAACTGGTCCGGCGGGACCGCGCCGCGCACCGGATGGTTCCAGCGCGCCAGCGCCTCGAAGCCACGAATGCGCCGGCGGCCAATATCGACCAGCGGCTGGTAATGCGGGTGGATCGCGCCTTCCGCAACGGCGTGGGCGATATCGCGTTCCAGCGATTCACGCTCGCGCATCTCATCGTCCATGCTCTGCTCGAAGAAACGGAAGGTGAAGCGGCCGCTCTGCTTGGCGCGGTACATGGCGATATCCGCTGCACGCAGCAGGCTGGTGACATCCGCCGAGGCGTTGTTGAAGGTACAGATGCCGATGCTGGCGCCGATTTCCACCCGGGATTCGCCGATTTCGATGGGCTGGCGGATGATGCCGAGCAGACGCGCGGCGAGGCGCCTGGTGTGCTCCTGATGCTCCGCCAGCTCGGTATGGTTATGGGTGATGATGGCGAATTCATCACCGCCGAGCCGGGCCAGCGTATCGCTTTTGCGCACCGCCTCCTCAAGCCGGTGGGCAACCTCGCACAGCACCAGATCGCCGGCCTGATGGCCCTGAATGTCGTTGATTTTCTTGAAATCATCGAGGTCGATGAGTAGCAGCGCATAGGCGCCATGGCCTTTTTCAGACCGCGCCAGCGCGGCTTCGAGGTCGGTGGCGAAGACGCGGCGGTTGGGCAGGCCGGTCAGCGCGTCATGCCGGGCGAGGAGCTGGGCCTGCTCCTCGGCTTCGCGCGCCGCCTCATGCGCGCGGTCAAGCGCCACCACGTTGAGACGGAAGATTTCGCAGGCGGCCGCCATGTCACCGATTTCATCGCGCCGGTCGCGCCCCGGCACCTCGGTATCGCGCGCGCCGGCGGCCAGGCGGGTCATGGCCGCAGTGATGGCGAGCAGCGGCCGGATGATCACCCGGCGCGCGCCGATCTGGCTGGCGGCGGCCAGGAACACGCAGAACAGCGCGGCGGCGAGGTCCAGCCGCATGGTCAGTTCCGCGAGCCGCACGCCGGCCGCGGCCCGCGCCGCGCCCTCATCGCTGTAAGTATCAACAAGCGCGTCAACCGCGGCATCCGTTGCCCGGTCATCGCGATCCAGCGCGCTGCCGGGCAACGCCGCTTCATCCCCGACACCAGCGGCCCACAGGTCGTGGTCGGACTGATACACTGCCCAGGCGCGTTGGAAGGTGGCGAGTTGCCGGGGCGCGCTATGCCCCGGTATCCGCATGAAGCGGCTCAGATTCAGAGCGATGCGGGCACGGCGCCGGGTGGCATCTGCCTCCGCGGCGGCGCGCCCCGCATCGCTGAACGCCAGCACGCTCTGGACCTCGTCCAAACGGAATGCCTCGACGCCAAAATCGATATCGCCCAGGAGCGCCGTGCCCTGGACCCAGTTCCGCTCCAGCTCGACACTACCCCGGCTGACCTGGCGCAGCGTGTAGATGTCGGTAAGTGCCTGCGTCAGCATGAGGCCGAGCAGAAACAGCGCGTATGCTACCAGCTGGAACTGGATCGAAGGCTTCGAGATCCTGAACATGGACGGAACGTCACCTCACAGTACGATCTGCAAGAAGCGACAAAAACCTTAATATTCAGCCAAAAACCCTCCGAAACCGGCCTGTTTAATTCAGAGAATGTAGCGTACCGTGGCGCCATTCGCCAGGCGTGATCAGCGTGGCGGTGCCAACCCGCACGGAATGCAGCCGGCCCTCGATATTTTGGCTCCAGAAGTCCAAGAATTTATGCAGCACCGGAAACTTCGGCGCGAGGTCCAGCTCCTGCCAGATGAAGCTTTGCAGCACGCTCGGATGATCCGGCAGGTGATACAGGATTTCAGCGGTGGTCAGGCGGTAATCACGCAACTGTAAGGCAATGTTCATACCAAGGTTGCTCCATGATGCGGTAGGTTGTGCTGTAATAACTTTGATGGCCCGGACACTCATCCTGCCACGACTCACCCGCTACGGCGCAACCAAAATATTCAAAAAACCGTGCGTAAACAATAAGTTGCTACTCAACCTGCGGAAGTGCTGCTAATTCTTGACTTCCGCCGCCGCGCGGTTTAGAGCGATGGCACTCTCCGGGTGGGAGTGCTAGCAACCGCGGTGCCGCGTGCCGGGCCGGACGGGCTGCAAGGCTTTTAAGACTAATAACGTTTAGGAGCGATCGACATGGCGAATTTCCGCCCCCTGCATGACCGCGTCGTGGTCCGCCGTATCACCGCCGAGGAAAAGACCGCCGGCGGCATCATCATCCCCGACACCGCCAAGGAAAAGCCCCAGGAAGGCGAGATCGTCGCCGCCGGTGCCGGCGCGCGTAACGAGACCGGCGCCCTGGTGCCGCTGGACGTGAAGGCGGGCGACCGCGTTCTGTTCGGCAAATGGTCCGGCACCGAAGTCAAGATCGAGGGTGAAGACCTGCTGATCATGAAGGAATCCGATATTCTCGGCATCATCGAAGGCGGTTCCGCCGCCAAGAAAGCCGCGTAATTTCCACAACCCATGTCCCAGCGCCCTGATGACGAAGCGCCATAGGCGCGTCGTCTGAATCAGGCCGCTCTTAATCAGGAGCAATACCATGGCTGCTAAAGATGTCCGTTTCGGGTCTGACGCGCGCGACCGCATGCTGCGCGGCGTCGATATCCTTGCCAATGCCGTCAAAGTCACGCTCGGCCCCAAAGGCCGCAACGTGGTCATCGAAAAATCCTTCGGCGCGCCGCGCATCACCAAGGACGGCGTGACCGTCGCCAAGGAAATCGAGCTGTCCGACAAGTTCGAGAATCTCGGCGCCCAGCTGATCCGCGAAGTCGCCTCCAAGACCAACGACCTGGCCGGTGACGGCACCACCACCGCGACCGTTCTTGCACAAGCAATCGTGCGCGAGGGTGTTAAAGCCGTTGCCGCCGGGCTGAACCCGATGGATCTGCGCCGCGGCATCGACAAGGCGGTCACCGCCGTTGTCGATGAGCTGAAAGCCCGCACCAAGAAGATCACCACCCCGGCGGAAACCGCCCAGGTCGGCACCATCTCCGCCAATGGCGAGACCGAGATCGGCGACATGATCTCCGAAGCCATGGGCAAGGTCGGCAATGAGGGCGTGATCACGGTTGAGGAAGCCAAGGGCATCCAGACCGAGCTGAACGTCGTCGAGGGCATGCAGTTCGACCGCGGCTATGTCTCCCCGTATTTCGTCACAAATCCGGAGAAGATGGTGGCCGATCTCGACAGCCCCTATGTGCTGATCTTCGAGAAGAAGCTCTCCCAGCTCCAGCCGCTCCTGCCGCTGCTCGAAGCCGTGGTGCAGACCGGCAAGCCTTTGCTGATCATCGCCGAGGACGTTGAGGGCGAGGCTCTTGCGACCCTGGTTGTGAACAAGCTGCGCGGTGGCCTGAAGATCGCCGCCGTCAAGGCGCCGGGCTTTGGCGATCGCCGCAAGGCGATGCTGGAAGACATCGCGATCCTGACCGGTGGCCAGGTGATCTCCGAGGATCTCGGCATCAAGCTCGAGACCGTCACCCTGCCGATGCTGGGCCGCGCCAAGCGCATCCTCATCGAGAAGGAAAACACCACGATCATCGAAGGGGTTGGCGGCACGGAAGAGATCAAGGGCCGCGTTGCCCAGATCCGCGCGCAGATCGAGGAGACCACCTCCGATTACGACCGTGAGAAGCTGCAGGAGCGTCTGGCCAAGCTGGCCGGTGGCGTTGCCGTTATCCGCGTCGGCGGTTCGTCCGAGGTTGAGGTCAAGGAGCGCAAGGATCGCGTTGATGACGCGCTGCATGCAACCCGCGCCGCGGTTGAAGAAGGCATCGTGCCGGGCGGCGGCGTCGCTCTGGCCCGCGCCTCGCTCATCCTGGCTTCGCTGAAGGGTGACAACACCGACCAGCAGACCGGCATCGAGATCATCCGCCGCGCCATCCAGGTGCCGCTGCGTCAGATCGCCGAGAATGCCGGCGAAGACGGTGCGGTCATCTCCGGCAAGGTACTGGAAAATGACAGCTACGTGTTTGGCTTCGACGCGCAGAGCGGCGAATACAAGGACATGGTTGCCGCCGGCATCATCGACCCGACCAAGGTTGTGCGTACCGCGCTGCAGGATGCCGCTTCCGTGGCCGCCCTGATCATCACCACCGAAGCCGGTGTGACCGAGCGCCCCGAGAAGAAAGCCCCGCCCATGGGCGGCGGCGGCATGGGCGGCATGGGCGGCATGGGCGATATGGATTTCTGATCCAGCGCGCATATCGGCGAACCAAAGCGAGCCCCGGGGGAAACCCCGGGGCTTTTTTGCGCATGAAGCCCCGAGCGCGGACACGGTTCCGCAACGGCGCGAAACCGGCTAGGCAGGGCGCATGTACAGCGAATCCGATCTCGATGCCGCCGTGGCGGCGGGCAAACTCTCAGCCGAGGAAGCGGATAAATTCCGCGCCTTCATCGCCACACAAAAATCCGCACCTGATGCGGATGAGGAATTCGTCCGCCTGGTCAGCGGCTTCAACGATATTTTTGTCAGCATCGCCATTATTCTGGTGCTGACCGCGCTGGGGCTGCTGACCGCCCCCACCGGCAGCCCAGGCCTGTGCGTGGCCGCCGCGAGCTGGGGGCTGGCGGAATATTTCACGCGCAAGCGCCATATGGCGCTGCCGAGCATTCTGCTGCTGCTCACCTATGTAACAGGCGTGGCCGTCACCCTGGTCTGGA
>JAKBAV010000080.1 GCA_021826225.1 Pseudomonadota bacterium
GGAACCGCAGCAGCGCCGCTTCGTGGATCGCCTCGCGCGCGGGCTTGCCCTCGATGCGCTCGGCCTGCAGCGCGAAATCGATCATCATGATGGCGTTCTTCTTCACGATCCCGATCAGCAGCACGATACCGATAATGCCAATCACGCCCAGCCCGGCGCCCGAGAGCCAAAGAAAAATCAGCGCGCCGATCGCCGCCGAGGGTAAAGTGGAGAGGATGGTGATGGGATGGACGAAACTCTCATACAGCATACCGAGCACGATATAGACCGTAACAATCGCCGCGATGAGGAGAAAGACCTCGTTGCCGAGAGAGCTTTGGAACGAGGCGGCGGCGCCAAGAAAATTCGTGCGGATCGCGGGTGGCAGATTAAGCTTTACCTCCGCCGCCTCGATCGCATTCACCGCCTGGCCGAGCGAGGCGCCGGGGGCGAGGTTGAACGAGATGGTGGTCGCGGGGAACTCGCCGAGATGCTCGATCACCAGCGGCCGCTGCTCGATCTTGAAGCTGGCGATGGCGGCGAGCGGCACCTGGCCGCCGCTCGCCGCCGAGGAGGGCAGATAGATATTTCCGAGCGCCGCGACCGCGTTCATGCGGACCGGATCGACGCCCAGGATCACGCGGTACTGGTTCGTCTGCGTGAATATCGTAGAGATGATACGCTGGCCGAACGCATCGTACAGCGCCGAATCGACCGTTGCCGGGGTAATGCCGAAGCGCGCGGCGTTGACGCGGTCGATGTCGATATACACGGCCTGGCCATTGGCCTGCAGCCCACTGGCGACATCGGCGAGTTGCGGCAGCGCCTTGAGCGCCGCCATCAGCTTGGGCACATAAACCGGAAAATCAGCCGCATTCGGATCTTCCAGCACGAACTGATATTGCGTCGGCGAGACCGTGGTGTTGAGCGTCAGGCTCTGTACCGGCTGCAGATACAGCGCGATACCCGGCACCCCGGCGACCTCGCGTTCCAGGCGCGGGATGATCTGCGCCGCCGACAGGCTGCGCTGGTTCTTCGGCTTCAGGTTGATCAGGAAGCGGCCTTGATTCAGCGTGGTATTCGTACCATCCACGCCGATGCTGGAGGTCAGGCTGACGACATCAGGGTCCTTCAAAATCGCATCGGCAAGCGCCTGCTGGTGGATCGCCATGGCGGCATAGGAGGTGCTCTGCGCGCCCTGGCTGATGCCCTGGATGACGCCTGTATCCTGCACCGGAAAAAATCCTTTGGGGATGCCGATATAGAGCAGTACGGTCAGCCCCAGTGCCGCCACGGCTACGCCCAGCGTGAGCCGCACATGGCCGAGCACCCAGACCAGCCCGCGTCCATAGGCCGCGATCAGCCGGTTGAACTGCCGCTCCGCCGCGCGCTCGAATCGTCCCGGATGTTGCTCGGCTTTCGCCACCAGCAGCCGGGAACACAGCATAGGTACCAAAGTGAGCGAGACCACCGCGGAGATGACGATGGTGCAGGCCAGGGTAATGGCAAACTCGGAAAACAGCCGCCCCACCACATCGCCCATGAACAACAGCGGAATGAGCACGGCGAGCAGCGAGGCGGTGAGCGAGATGATGGTGAAGCCCACCTGCCCCGCCCCTTTCAAGGCGGCCTGCATCGGCGTCTCGCCCAGCTCCACGTAGCGCGAGATGTTCTCGATCATCACGATGGAGTCATCAACCACGAACCCCGTCGCGATGATCAGCGCCATCAGCGAGAGATTATCGATGGAGAAGCCGAACAGATACATGAACGACAATGCGCCGATCAGCGATACCGGCACGGAAATGCTGGGAATGATGGTGGCCCGCACATTACGCAGGAACAGGAAGATGACCAGCACCACCAGCCCCACGCTGATCGCGAGATCGATCTCGGCATCGCTCACGGAAGCGCGGATCGAGGTCGTGCCGTCGCTCATCACCGCCACGGTCATCGCCGCCGGCAGCCCCATGGTAAGGTTCGGCAGGGCGCGCTTTATCGCGTCCACCGTGGCGATGACATTGGCCCCGGGCTGGCGCTGTATGGACAGCACGATGGCGGGCGTGCGGTTGGCCCAGGCCCCGAGCTCGGCATTTTCGGGCGCCGAAATAATTTTCGCGACATCGCCGAGATAAACCGGCGTGCCGCTTTTATACGCCACCACCAGCCTGGCATATTCCGCAGCCTGGGTGATCTGGTCGTTATCGTTGATCGTATAAGTCTGCAGCGGGCCGGAAAAACTGCCTTTCGGCGAATTGACGTTGAGATTGCCGATATCGGTGCGGATATTGTCGATCGAGATTCCATAAGCGGCGAGGGCCTGCGGGTTAACCTCCACCCGCACCGCCGGCACGTTGCCGCCGCTGATCGTCACCAGCCCGACGCCCGGTATTTCCGATAGTTTCGCCGCCAGCCTGGTATTGGCGATACTCTCGACATCGGTGAGGTTCATGGTTTTCGAGGTGATGGCGAGCGTCATCACCGGCGCATCGGCCGGGTTCACCTTGGCGTAGATCGGCGGCGCCGGCAGGTCCGCCGGCAGCAGGTTTCCCGCCGCGTTAATGGCGGCCTGGACCTCCTGCTCGGCGACATCGAGCGAGAGTGAGAGGTTGAACTGCAGCGTGATGACCGAGGCACCGGCGGAACTCGCCGACTGCATCTGGCTCACGCCCTCCATCTGGCCGAGCTGGCGCTCCAGCGGCGCGGTCACCGCGGAGGCCATCACCTCGGGCGAGGCGCCTGGATAGAATGTCTGGACCTGGATGGTCGGGTAATCGACATCCGGCAAAGCCGCGACCGGCAGGTAGCGGAACGCAACCAGCCCGGCCAGCACGAAGGCGACCATCAGCAGAGAGGTCGCAACCGGCCGCAGGATGAAAAGGCGCGAGGGATTCACGGGCCGGCGCCGGCCGCGCCCTGGCGATGGTGTTGCGTGGCAGCGCCGCCGGCTGCCGGCATGGCGGGGGGCTGAACGATCTGCACCTTCATGCCGTCGGAGAGCCGGTCGATGCCATCGGTCACCACCTCAGCGCCGGGCAGAATGCCCTTGGTAATCACGATATTCGTGCCATCCGTGGGGCCGGTGGTCACCACCTGAACCTTCACCTTGGCATCAGGCTGCACCACATACACATAGCTTCCCGGCGCGCCGCTCTGCACCGCGACCGCGGGCACCAGCGTGGCACCCCGCAGCGTATTCACCAGCAGATGCACGTTGACAAACTCATTGGGGAACAGCGCGCCATCGGCATTGGCGAACCGGGCGCGCAGTTTCACCATGCCAGTCGAGGTGCTGATCTGGTTATCCACCGCTGCGAGCATGCCGTCTTCGAGCCTGGTCGTGTCATCGCTGGCATAGGCGTAGGCCGGCAATTGCGCGCCCTGCCCCAGCCGCACCAGAATCGGCGCCAGATCGGTCTGTGCCACCGAGAAGATGACCGTGGTCGGCGCGATTGAGGTAATCACGGCAATGCCCGTGGTGCTGCCCGGGGTGACGTAGTTGCCGGCATCCACCAGCCGCAGGCCGACCTTACCCGCCACCGGCGCGGTGATATCGCAATAGCTGAGGTTCAGCCGCGCACTGTCAATATTGGCCTGGTCGGCGGCCAGCGTGCCGGTATCCTGCTGCACCAGAAACCGCTGATCGGCCACCTGCTGCGCCGATATGCTGTCCTGCGCCGCCAGTTTTTCATAACGCGCGAGGTCGGATTCCGCCTGGCCGAGCACCGCAGCATCCTTGGCATGGGCGGCCTGATATTGTTCGAGCTGAATCTGATACGGACGCGGGTCGATCTGAGCGAGAAACTGACCCGCCACCACATTCTGCCCCTCCGTGAAGCCGACCTTGGTCAGGTAGCCGCTGATCTGCGACTGCACGGTTACCGTGGCAGTGGGCGTTACCGTGCCTAGCTCATCGAGCACCACCGGCATGGCGCCACTCACCGCCTTGGCCACGCCCACTGAAGGGGCCGCCGGCGCATGCTGCACGGTGGTTCCGGAATGGCGCCACCAGATAAACGCCGCCAACAGCACGAGTGTATCCAGCCAATACCAGCGTTTTCGCCTACGCCACCGTTTCGCTGGTTCCGCCACGTGCTGTCACTCCCCGAAAAAAAGCCGCCGGAGAGGACGGACCGCCGCGCCCCCGGCACCGCCGCCCGCACCGTACCGTGACGATGACGAGGCTATAACCAATCACGCCAGTCTTGTCGCGCGCCCGGCTTTACCTGTTCATGACAAAAAGTAACCCGCCTGGCCTAGCTGGGCAGCGCCATATTCGGGATCAGGCCGAGCAAGGCGGGCAGCGCGGCGGCAATTACCATCGCGGCGGAACTTACCACCACGATAATGCCGGCTTTCCAGTAATTCACCCCGAGCCCGGCGGAAAGCGCGAACAGCCGGTACCAGAACAGGTACAGCCCCATCAGTACCAGGGTCGCCGCTGCCGCGAGTTCCATGGTCAGCCCAAATTGTGCCAGGATCGCGCCGATGAAGGCCGCGACGATCAGCGCCGGAAACAGCATCCAGAACGACCAGTTGAGCGCGGTTGCGGTACGCAGCCAGAACTTTTCCCGCCCGAACAGGCGCGAGAACTCATAGACCGCGACCGGCAGCAGCAGCACCGCGACGAGACGCGAGAGAAACCCGACCAGAGCGGGCGCCCAGTCGCCGTTCAGCGCCGTTACCAGCGCACCGGCGAGCGGTATGCCGATGAGCGGCGCCAGCGAAGCATAAAAATGATCCAGCTCGCCGCCGAACTCGCCAATACCGGCGCGCTCGCCCTTCGCCAGACGCCACAGCCCACGCAAAATCATCTGCAAAACGCGCCGACCAGGGTTTTGTACACCTCAGTCAATTGCAGCAGGTCCTGGATCGGCACGGCCTCATTCACCTTATGCATGGTGGCACCCACTAGGCCGAATTCAGCCACCGGGCAATATCGCGCGATGAACCGCGCATCCGATGTGCCGCCGGCGGTATTGCGCTCAGGTGTAATGCCGGTCACGGCGCTGATCGCGCTGGTGAGGATCTCGATCTCGGGTCCCGGCCGGGTGAGGAACGCCTCGCCGGAGATTTTTACGCCGAGCTCGGCCTCGGCCGCGTGCCGGTCCACCACCTCGCGCAGCCAGGCGGTAAGGCTGGCACCGCTATGCTGGTCGTTGAAGCGGATGTTGAGTCCGGCGGTGGCGAGGCCCGGGATGACATTAGTTACCGGATTACCGACATCGACCGTGGTGATCTGCAAGGATGAAGGCGGGAAGAAGGCATTGCCTTCATCCAGTTTCACCGCCGCCAGCTCGGCCAGCAGCGGCACGAGTTTGTGCACGGCATTATCGGCCAGATGCGGATAGGCGGCATGGCCCTGGCGCCCCGGCATGGTGATCCGCGCATTGAGGCTGCCGCGCCGCCCGACCTTCACCACATCGCCCAGCCTTGCCTGGCTCGTGGGCTCGCCGACGACGCAGAAATCCGGGATTTTTCGCGCGGTCTGCATCCATTCCAGCACTTTCACCGTGCCATCGACCGCCTCGCCCTCTTCATCGCCTGTGATAAGGAACGAGACATGCCCGGGCACCGCGGCCACGGCGGCGGTGAAGGCGGCGATACTGCCTTTCATGTCCACCGCGCCACGGCCATAGATGATGCCCTGCAACTCCTCCGCCGCGAACGGGTCATGCGCCCAGCCCTCGCCCGGCGGCACCACATCCGTATGGCCGGCGAAGCACAGATGCGGCCCCGGCCCTGGACGTTCGGCAAAGAAATTCTCGATATCGCCGAAACGCAGCCGCGTGACCACGAAGCCGAGCCCTTCCAGCGCATGGCTCAGCACGCCCTGCGCGCCGCCATCCGCCGGGGTGACGGAATGGCAGCGCACAAGCGCACGCGCGAGCGCCACCGGATCGAGAGCCAGGGGGTTCATGGCCTTACGCGCGCAGCAACTCGTTGACGGAGGTTTTCGAGCGCGTCTGCGCATCCACCCGCTTCACGATCACGGCACAGGCAAGGTTGGGCGAAGGCAGGCCGATTTTGGTGCGGCGCCCCGGCAGCGTGCCCGGCACCACCACCGAATAGGGCGGCACCTTGCCGTAGAAAATCTCGCCGGTTTCACGATCGACGATCTTGGTCGAGGCGCCGATGAACACGCCCATGGAGATGACCGAGCCTCGGCCGACGATCACCCCCTCGGCCACTTCGGAACGCGCGCCGATAAAGCAGTCATCCTCGATGATGACGGGGTTTGCCTGCAGCGGCTCCAAAACGCCAGCAATGCCGGTACCGCCGGAAATATGGCAGTTTTTGCCAACCTGGGCGCAGGAGCCGACCGTGGCCCAGGTGTCGATCATGGTGCCCTCGCCGATGCGCGCGCCGACATTGACGAAACAGGGCATCAGCACCACGCCTGGCGCGATAAAGGAAGAGTAGCGCACCACGGCGCCCGGCACCACGCGCACCCCGGCGGCGGCGAAGCGGTGCTGTTTCCAGTTATCGTATTTCAGCCCGACCTTGTCATAGGCCGGGGCGCCGCCAGCGGCAGCCTCCACAAGCTGGTTGGGGTGAATGCGGAACGAGAGCAGCACGGCCTGCTTGACCCATTGGTTCACCACCCAGTCATCGCCATCCGGTTCAGCCACGCGCAACTGGCCATTATCCAGCATTTCCAGCGTGTTTTCCACCGCGTTCCGCACCGCACCCTGGGTCGTAGGGGAAATATCCGAACGCCGGTCCCAGGCATTCTCGATAACGGATTTCAGGTCCTTGCTCATGCGCGCCTCAAGCTTACTAACATGACAGCAGCATGAACGTGTGCGGTGCACAATGTCAACGCGGCACCCGCCCATTGGGCGCCGCGCCCGGCGAGCACCATAGGCTTAACTCGTTATTAACGACTCAAATTTAGAAACGTCGGCATGACAAGCTCCTCATCCTCGCTCTCCCTTCCCCATCTGCCCGCATCCGGCCAGTCCTGGCTCGCCGTCGCCGCCATGTTGGCGGATCTTGCCTTCGAGACCGATACTACGGGCCGGTTCACCGCTTGCGGCCCCGGCAAGGCGCTCGGCCAGCCCGCCGCCGGGCTGATAGGGGTGGAGCTGGCCATGCTGGTGGCTGGCGATCCACTTGCCAGGCAGGAGCTGGGCACATCGCAATTCCGCGCCATTATCGCCACGATCTGCTCCGAATGCGTGGCCTGGCACGGCAATGTGCGGCTGGCGCAACTGCATGGCGGTACCGCGGTCTTCCGCCTCGCTCTCGCCCCGCGCATGTCCGGCGGGTCGGTCATCGGCACATACGGCCTGCTTTTCGACATGGACACGGCGGAGCTGTCCCTGCCCGACCATCATACCGGCCACCCGGATGACCCGGTAAGCCCGGGCAACACCATGCTCGATGGCGATACCGGACTCTGGTCCAGCCGCAATTTTGGCGACGAGATTGCCCGCCGGCTGGACCGGCTGGATGTCGAGGAGCAGCCGGGCACGCTGATCTATCTCGGCTTTTCCCGCAGCCCGGCGAAACTGCGCAGCGCCGTTGCCATCCGCCTGGCCGAGGAATTGCGCGACATCGTCCGCCCCACGGACCTGCTGGGCCGCATTGATGAAAGCACCATCGGCCTGTGGTGCGATAATATGGACCATCTCACCGGCGGTGAGCGTGCCGCCAAATTCTGCGCCAGCCTGCCCGCGATGCTCCCGGAACACGCCAGTATCACGGTCGGTGTGGCGCCGCGCTGGGCCGGCAGCGGCGATGATGCGCCATCCGTCATGGAACACGCCGCCGTGGCTCTGCGCCTGGCCGACATGGCGACGGAACGGGTCAATCCCGGCACCGAACCGCCGGCCGGGGCATGGCGCGTCTGGCAGCGTGATTGATATACTCAGACCACCATCCGGTAGCTTACGCCTTACGGCAGGTACGGATGCCGAACAGCGCATAGGCCGGGCAGAAGCCGGTTAACGCGGTGCCGAGCGGCACAATGCCGATCAGGCCCCATAGCGTATGCGGGCCGATAAAAATCAGGCTGAGCAGGAACAGGCCGAGCACGATCCGCAAGACGCGATCGAGACGGCCGATATTGGTTGACATGGCATGGCCTCCTTGGATGGCAAGTCAAGCCATAGCCGCCTTCGCGGCGCAAAACCTTGATCCAGGTCAGCCCCCACGCCTTGTTTCAGAGGTAGAATTCGCCTAATTCGGCGCCATGACCGAGAATACCGAACCCACCGAGATTTTCCCCCCGAATTCCGCGCAGGATGAAAACCTGCTGGAGGCACCGGACCAGCGCATCGCCATGCTGGAGCAGGAGCTGCAGGAGATGCGCGATAAATGGCTGCGCTCGGAGGCCGAGATGGCCAATCTGCGCGCCCGCACCAAGCGCGAGGTTGATGAGGCCCGCGCCTATGCCGTGCAGAAATTCGGCCGCGATGTCGCCGAAGCCGCCGAGAATCTGACACGCGGCATAGCCTCGCTGCCCAAGCGCGGCGCGGACGAGTCCGAGATCATCACCAAGATGCGTGAAGGCTTCGAAGGCATCGAGCGTTCCTTCATCTCTCTGCTGGAGCGCAACGGCATAACCCGCACGGACCCGACCGGCGCCGCGTTCGACGCCAATCTGCACCAGGCCATGGCCGAGCAGGAAAGCGCCGAGCATCCGTCCGGCACGATCCTGCAGGCCTGGACGCAGACCTGGCAGCTCAACGGCCGGCTGCTCCGCCCGGCCATGGTCGTGGTTTCCAAGCCGCCGCCGGGGGCGCAGCCGCATATCGACGCCGAGGCGTAAAAGCCCGGCATTCAGGGCTGGATCAGGGCGCGGGCTTCGCCGGCGCCTCGCCCAACCCGAATATTCCGCGCAGAAACCCCGGGGTGAGCGCCGATAACGGGTTGATCCGCACCTCGGCATGGCCCACCGGGCCGGAGATATGTGCCCGCATGGCCAGCAGCCCGCCGCCTTTCTCGGCCGAAAACAGCCGGCCGAGCAGCGGGATTTTGCCCGGCAGCGCGTTCAGCGCGTAAAGCGGCACTATGGTGGTGTCGAGGTCGCAGTTATTATTCGCCAGATCTAAGGTGCCGCTTGCGGTGAAGCCGAGCGAGCTGGAATAGGCCCGCGCCCCTTTCAGGGTCAGCACGCCATATTGTAGCGCGAACGGAATCGCCGCGCGCGAGATTTTCAATCCTGGACCGGAGGCGGCATCGGCCAGCCCGTACAGGGTGAGGGCCTGGAGAAATTTCGTCACATCCGGTGCATTGACGAAACGGGCTTCCAGCAATGTCGCCGTGCCGGTGGCCGGCTGGCCGGCGCCGAATTCGGCGGTGAGCATGAGCTTGCCCGCTTCCATGTGGTCATAATCGCCGAGCACGCGCAGCAGGAAACCGGCATCGGTGCTGTGCAGCGTAAGGGCACTGCGCCCGGCCGGCTTTGGCACGATGCTGAAATCGAGCCCCGTCGCCTGGCCCTGGGCGCTTAGCACCGCGCTGCCGCGTCCGGCGGCATCGAGGCTGAAATTCTGCGCCGCCGGCGCGGGGGCAGCGGCCAGGTAAAGCTGGATGAAATGCAGTTGTGCCGTCCATGCCGGGCCGCTGGGTGCCGCAGGCGGCTTAGCCGGGCCGGACGCTGGCGCGGCGTTTGACTTGGGCCGGCGGATATCCAGCACCGGCCCGGAAAACTGCGCCACCCAGGCGCCCCCCGCAGCCCGCGGGGGGGTGAGCGTGCCGCTGGCCCGGCTGCGGCCGATTGCCAGCGTGGAAACCACCAGCCCACCCCCTTGCTGCACCCCGGTCACATTCATTCCCGGCGCCTGCATCGCGAAATTCCGTGCCGCCACGAACACGCCGTTATACAAATCCGCCGCCAGCGCGAAACTGCCTTTCACCCCGGCCGGCTTACGCCAGCCGAATACCGGCAAGCCCAGCGCCGCCGGGGTAAGGTCGGCCTGCAGCAGTGCCGTCTGCGCGCCCGTCACGGTGCCGGTAATATGCACCACGAACGGTGCCGTGCCGCCCGCCGGGGCGTTCAGCTCCGTGGCGGTATCCACCCCGAGCCAGTGCCATATCCGCGGTCCCGCCGCGCCGTTCAGGGTGAGGGTTTCATTTCCCGCCCCGGCGAAGCTTTCGGCCAGGGTCAGGCTCGCGGGCTCGCCGGCGAACTCGGCTGTAGCCGCCAGATGCAGCTCATGCCCGTCGGTTTGCAACTCCACCTCGCCCTGCCGGGCACCGAGCGGCGGCAGGAGGGACGGCAAAGCCACGTCATGCAGCTTGGCGGTGACGGCGAGGCGTACCTCGTCGAAGTGCAATTTCTGCTTGAAGGGGATGGTCGCGGCAAGATCGCCTTCGGCCTGTCCCGTGGCGCCGGCCAGCACGGGCGGTGCGTGGCGCAACAGTGATAATGGCGGGGCATCGAGCACCGTCAGCACATCGGGCAGCGTGCCGCTCAGCTTCACCCGCAGCAGGCCGGTCTGATCCTTATGCGCCGTGCCGCTGATCGCCATGCTGCCCTGGCGCATGATAACCTGGCCGACCTGCCCGGCGCTGGCGGTGATCATGATATTATCGATATCCGGCATGGTGAACTGGCCATCGAGCCCGGTGATCGGCATGCCGCCATCGAGCCAATACAGCGTCAGCCCGTTACCCGCGAAACCGCCGGTCACGGAGGCCAGTTTCAGCGATGAGAGATCGCCGGGGGCCGTGAGGCCGAAGGTGAACGCGGCATCGCGCGCCGTGCCGGCCGTGATATGCTTGACCACCCAGCTACGCGTGAGATGCAGCAGCGGCGCCGGCCAGTATTGCGCCAGTTGCGCGGCATGCACCGCATCGAGTGTGGCATGCAGGCTGCCCACCCAGTTATCGCCGCGCCGCGCGGAAAAGCTGAACCGTCCTGCCGGCGCGCTCTGCCCGAGCGGCGCCAGCGCCACCTGGCCATTGCTGACATCCACCGCTCCCGGCGCCGTGCGCAAGGTAAAGCTGGCCCCCGAGATTGGTACGTGGGCCACCTGCGTACCCAGAACCCCGGGCCCGACGGTAACAAAGAACTCACCGCGCGCCATGGTGTAACCAGGTCCTGGCCAGATATTGGCATGAATGCTCACCGGCGCCTCGGTGCCCGAAAGCCGCGCCTCCCGCGCGCGCAGGCGCAGCACATCACGGCCGCCGAACAGATCTACCGGCGGCAGGGTGAGGTCCGCCTGCG
>JAKBAV010000008.1:0-19233 GCA_021826225.1 Pseudomonadota bacterium
GCATCATTGTCGCATTGGATGCCGGGATAGCGGTTCCAGTACCATACCCCGCCGAAATCCCCGGCATGGTCGATATGACGGAAGGTCGAAACCCCGGCCTGTTTCAGGTGATAGGCGGAGAGAATACCGGTCCAGCCGGCACCCAGAATGGCGACATCGAGCTCTTCCGAAACTGCCGCGCGCGGCAGAACCGGCATATGCGGATCGGCTTCATAATTTTCCACGAATTCACCAGCGGCCCGCACATATTGCGCCGTCGCCCGGACGTTGAGCCGCTTGTCGCGCTCGGCCAGATATTTTTCCCGCAGGGCGGGAATGTTGAAACTCTCAGGCGGTGGGGTTTGCGTCGGTTGGCAGGTCAATGTTATTCCTATGATTTTACCGATGATTTCGCCTCTGGCCGGAACCCGTCATGCATATCGCGCCATCCCTGCCAAAAGTGGCAAGGCATCCGCCGAAGCGCTCCGGCGCGTCCGGTTTCTGGGTGGTGGCGTTCACAGCAAGACTTCTCCCGGAAAACTCCGATTATGTACATTGTTATCGCGCTCCTTACCGCCGGGAGCAAGATCGCGCTTGACCAATTCGGACAAACCCGCCACCTCCACCGCATCTTGACTTTAGCGCCGCATTGGCCGGTTTATGGACGCCATAAAGGTGGGCCACGAGGCCGGAGCGGGCAGCGGGTTCAGTTGATACGGGACGTAAACAAGGACGGATAATGTCCATAACGGATGCGAGGGTGCCATGCTAGAAGGCTATCATTTTCAGAATGCCTATGTGACGCGCGATATCGACAAATGGCTCAAGACCTTCAGCGCCCGCGCCAAGGTGGACAAGGTGATGACCTATGAAGGCACCACGGCGGTGACAACCGTGAACGGCCCCGGCACGCAGACCAACAAGCTGGCTTTCGTCTGGGTCGGGGATCTGCAATACGAACTCATCCAGCCGGTTGCAGGCGATGTCGCGATCTATAGCGATGCGCTGCCGGAGGATGACGGGCTGCAATTCCACCATATATGCATGCGCGTGCCGGACTGGGATGAATTCCGCGCCCGGGTGGATGAGCAGCCTTATCCGGTCGTACTGGAAGGCGGCAACGAGTTGCTGCGTTTCCTGTATCTCGATGCCCGCCCGTTCCTTGGCCATTACCTGGAATATGTCTGGATGGGCGACGAGCGCTGGGTGCAGATGGGCGGTTCCCTCAAATAATCCACAACCGCGTTCAACAAAAACACAGAACGGGCGGCGCTGATCCGGGTGGAATTTCCCCGGTCGGGCCGCCCGCGGATCATGTACGGAGATTACAGATGCAGGTAGATGAGATCATCGCGAAGGCGCGGGCGGCCACCGGGCTGCATGATATGGGCGATCCGGCCGCGCTGGAGGGGCTGGAGAGGCTGGTGCGCGCCTCCAACGAGGAGGCGGGGCTCTCCGCCGTGGGGGCGCAGCGCTGGGAGGCCCAGCTCGTCGCCACCTTGTCCAACCGGCTGCGCGTCGTCGATTATATCAGCCAGCATCCGGAACTGCTTGAACGCCCGGTGACGAAGCCGACCTTCGTGTTCGGGCTGCCGCGCACCGGCACGACGCTTACCATCAACCTGCTCAATGCCGACCCGGCGCGCCGCTGCCTGCTGCGCTGGGAGGCTCTGAACTCGGCGCCGCCGGCCAAGGCCGGCGCGCTGCATTCCGATCCGCGCTATATCGCCGAGCAGCAGAAGCTCGAAGCCTCGATCAAATACATGCCGCATATCGCGGCCATTCATTACGAGGATGCCGATAGCCCGACCGAATGCCAGTATCCGATGGCGCTGTCATTCTGCTCGCAGATATTCGAATCCAATATCCGCATCCCGAGCTATCGCGACTGGTTCATGAAGACCAGCTATCTGCCGGCCTTCCGCTTCCACAAGCAGGTGTTGCAGGTTCTGCAGGCGGAGAACGGTGGCCATTGGACGCTGAAAAATCCCTGGCACCCGCTTTTTCTCAACGATCTGACGACGGTCTACCCGGACGCGCAGCTGGTAATGACGCATCGCGACCCGGCCGAGGTGGTGGGCTCCGCCTGCAGCCTCATCCGCCATGTCCGGCCGATGTTTTCCGAAGAGGTCGACCTGCGCGACATCGCCGCGCAGTTCCTCGATACGTTCGATCATATGATCGCGCGCCAGGAGGCCTACCGCGAGGCGCATGGCAGCACTTCGATTCACGATCTGCGCTATGCCGAGCTGATGCGCGATCCGATCGGCGCGATGCGCCGGCTCTACGCGCATTTCGATGAAGCTTTCACGCCCGAGGCGGAGGCCGGGATGACCGCGTATCTCGCCCAGGCACCGCAGGGCAAGCACGGCAAGCATGTCTACAGCCTGGAGGAATTCGGCCTCTCGGCGGCGGGTGTGCGCGAGCATTTCAAGGCATATTGCGGTCGTTACGGAATCTGACCGGGCAGGCGGTGGGCGCTGCCCGCCGCCGCCTGCGCCCGCAGCGTGCTGGGCGAGGAAGCGAACCAGCGATGGCTGTAGCGGCTCATGACGGATTGCTCCGCGAAACCTAGTTTTTCCGAGATGTTGCAAAAATCAAGATCAGTCTGCCTGATGTAATACAGCATGAAATCCCGGCGTACCTCGTCCTTGATGCGCTGGAAGGACGTGCCTTCACTGGCCAGCCGGCGGTGCAATGTGCGGGGATGCAGGTTAAGGGCCGCGGCGATGGCTTCATTCGTGCATTCATCAGTACCCAGAAACCGCAGAATCATGCCGCGTGCCAGCGCGTGCAGCGGCGGCCGCTGCACGGGGAACGCGGTCTCGATGAAGCTGGCGGCATGGAGGCGGGCATCCGGGTCGGAGCCGATGACCGGGCAAGCCATGTCCTGCTCGGAGAAGAACACGCCATCCTCGCTTTGGCCGAACCGGACCTCGCAGGCGAAATAGCGGTGATAGACCGGGCGTGATGAGATAGGCTGATGGCGGAAATGCACCTTGCGCGCCCGGACCGCGCCGCCGGTTATTTCCATGGCCGTGAGATGGCCGGTGAGCATGAGTTGCTCCATGGCCTGGCCCTTGCCCGGCATGCCTTCGAGCAGAATATCATGGCCGGAGAATATCATCTTCTCGGCCGGAAATTTCCGGTGCCAGATGCGCGCCGCGAGACTATGGGCGAATGTGTGGTTGACCACATAATCCAGCGCCTCGCCGAAATTCCGCGAATGCCTCATCACCAGCCCCAGCGGACCGAAAACCTTGCCGCCCTGGCGCAGGGCGAGGCGCATGCCGAAATCCGGGCATTGCAGCGCCTGCGCCGCGTATTCGATCACGTCGATCATCTGCCGGTAGGTCAGCCCGTCCGGGCCATCCTCCGGCGTTATGCCAACCTGGCGCAACAGCGCCACGCAATCACCGCGCAGCGCCGTAACGAGATCAGCAAAGCCGTGCAGCACCCTGGCATGCACGACATCGAAGGCCCCAGTAATGGTGTCCCGCGGCGTGGTGTCCCGCAATGTGGTCTCTGATGGCGTCGGGTCCATGGTCACCGCGTCCGGCTTGTTCTCACAGCCGTCATGCTACGCGCTCACGCTCGGAAATTCCAGCCCGCGCCGGGGCGATATCCGCCTATGCCCTGGCTTGACGCGAAGCTGCCCGCGCGCGATGCCTGTCATCCCTCAAGCAGCCTGGGCCGCAGCATGAATTTTGATCATCTCGTCGATCCCGAACTGCTTGACGCCGCCCAGCGCATGCGCGCCATAACCGCGAGCTATTCCCCCCTATCGCTCGAAAAACTGGCGGCGCGGCGGGCGGCCATCGCGACCCTCGCCCCGGACTGGCTGGAGGGGATCAGCGTGGCGGAGCGGCGGATTGCGGGGTTTGACGATGCCGCCGAGGTGACGATCTTCATCGTCAACGCCAAGCCGGAAGCCCCAGGCCCGGCGATCCTGCATCTCCATGGCGGCGGGTTCAATGCCGGGTCGTCGCGCGCCGGCATGTGCCAGATCCAGGAACTGGCGCGGGCACTGGATTGCGTGGTGGTGAGCGTGGAGTACCGCCTGGCGCCGGAAACGCCGTTTCCGGGCGCCCTGGCCGATAATTATGCCGCCTTGCGCTGGATGCATGAGAATGCGGGCGAAATCGGCGCGGATCCGGGGCGTATCGCACTCTATGGCGAGAGCGCCGGGGGCGGACATGCCGCCATGCTGGCCATGGTGGCGCGCGATCGCGGCACCTGCCCCATCCTGTTCCAGGCGCTGATCTACCCGATGCTCGACGACCGTACCGGCAGCTCCCGCCCGGTGCCGCCGCATATCGGCGCGTTCGGCTGGAATGAGGAGAGCAACCGCTTCGGCTGGGAATGCTTTCTCGGCCGGAAGCCGGGCACGGATGAGGTTCCCGAGGCGGCGGTTCCAGCACGCGCACGAAATCTGGCGGGGCTGCCGCCCTGCTTTATCGGGGTCGGCACACTTGACCTATTCGTTGCCGAAAATCTCAGCTTTGCCCGAAGGTTGATCGAGGCCGGGGTGCCAACCGAGCTGGCCGTGGTGCCCGGCGCGATGCATGGCTTCGACACGCTCGCCAGGGAAGCCGCCGTCTCCCGGCGCTTCACGGCGACCAAGCTGGCGGCCTTGCGCCGGGCGTTTGACGCAGCCGCCGGCTAAGCTTCAGCCGGCATCGTTGGCCGCGGCCGAGGGCGGGCGCTCGTCTTTCCAGATGGCGCGGCGCTCGCGGATTTTCGCGCCGGCCTTCTCCCAATAGGCCTTGGTCCGGCTTTTGAAGCGGATATTGAGCTGGTTGGAATTGCGGAATTCCAGCACCTCCACGCCCTCGGGCCCGGCCGTGTAGGTGTAGGGCACATCGCTGCCGACGAAAAACCCATCACCCGGACCCAGCTCCTCCTCACCGAAGCGCAAGCCGCCGGCCAGTATGTAATACAGGCAGTCATTCCCATGGGAGTGCAGCGGCAGCGGAAACCCGCTTTTGAACCAGACCTTCGTGAGGCTGAAGCCGGGGGCGCCATAGAGCAGCTCCACGATCTGGCCATGGGCGTCATCCTCCCCGGCCATGTAATGCGCCAGGCCTTCGGCTATGGCGGGGGTTATGTCATCCACCCGCTGCAGGTCATGCTCGCCATAATCCCTGGCATCCTTGGCGCGGTAAATCGCAAAGCGCTCGGCCGGCTTCTCGGTAATGTCGTCCATGGGTTCCCCCTCCGGCCACGCACCGCATGAAGCGGCCGGGCTCTTTCATGCAAGACTAACCACCGCTGGCGGGCTTGGCAATCTTGAGCTGGGCGCGTTCCCGCGCTTGCGTCTGGCGTGGTTCAGGCTTAAGAGAGTGAACACTATCTTTGTCTCGAACAGGCGCAGAACGCGCCCGGATGGTGGGGAGTGAATGCCATGGACCAAGCCGAGAACGCCCTGAACCGGCCCGCGCAAAACTATGCCCCGGGCGACGGCCTGGCGCGCAACGACCATTTCCAGATCGCCTTCAACACCAATGATATGGACAAGGCCGTGGCGCTGTTCGCCGCGCGCTATGGGATAAAGGAATTCCGCCAGCTCGCCGGACCGACCGCCAGCGGCGGAAAAATCCGCATGGAAATCGGCTGGGCCGGCGGGGTGATGTATGAGCTGATCTGGGGCGAGGGACCCGGCACTGAAGTGTTCCGGGTGGGGTTGCCCGAGAGCGGCTTTGCCATTCGCCCGCACCATCTCGGCTATCATGTGCCCACCCAGGCGGGGTGGGACGCTGTTCTGGCCGAGTTGGAGCGCGGCGGGCAGAAAATCGTCCACCAGACGCATGTGCCGGGATTTCTGCGGGCGATCATCGTCGAGCAGCCGGAGCTTGGGATTTTCCTGGAATATATCTTTCCCGAGGCGGGCGGCATCCAGTTTTTCGAAACCGCGCCGAGCAACTGACGCTTCAGGGGATGACGATGAGCGGAGACGATATCCTTTCATTACTGGCACCTTTGCGGGATGCCGCCGATGAGCTCAAGAACACTTGGCATCCGGATGATCCGGCCTATCGCGCCGATGTCTATCGCCAGGTGATGACGAGCCTGTCCTATTCATATTTCGCCTATTTCCATGCCACACCGGAGCATCCGGACTGGGCGCCGCTGTGGAACCCGGTCTATACGTTGCAGCCCAATCCCGACGATATCTATCTGTACGCGCCGCTGCGCGGGGATTTGACGTATCGCGTATCCGGCAATCGCGGCAGTTGCAAAATTCTGAGCTTCACGACCCAGCGCAAGATGTCCGGCATGGTCGACAGCATGCCCAATCCGAGCGGACATAACGAGGTGGATGATACCGATCTCGGCCTTGCGCTGAACGAGGATTTCGAGGTGATTTTCAGCGCCGTGAAGCCCGCCGGCCATACCGGAAAATGGGCGCCGATCGACCCGCAGGCCGGGGGGATGATGGTGCGGTTCCGCGCCTATGACTGGGCGGGGGAGGTGGATCCCGTGCTCTCGATCGAATGTCTCGACAAGGTGCCGCCCAAGCCGCGGTTGAGCCCGGAGCAGATTTTCGTCGGGATTCAGGAAATGGCGAAATTCCCGGCGCGCAAGACGCGGCTTTATTACGGCATGCAGAATGGCGTTAAGCAGCGCGTCGGCTTCAACGTCTTCGAGCCGGTGCGCTATACCGGCGCGCTCGCCAAACAGGTGTACTGGCCCGCCTGCTTTCAGCTTGAGGACGATGAAGCCCTCATCATAGAGACCGAACTGCCGGCGCACCGCCCGTACTGGAATATTCAGCTCAACGATCCGTATTTCAACGCGTTGGAATATGTCTATCGCTTTTCCAGCCTTAATGGTCATACCGCGCAGATTGGCGAGGATGGCAAATTCCGCGCGGTGATCGCCCTGACCGACCCTGGCGTGCCGAACTGGCTAGACCCCGCCGGTTATAAGGAAGGCGGCATTTACGGACGCTGGTTTGATTGCGACACGAATCCGACACCTGCCATCAGGCGTGTAAAACTCTCGGAGCTGCGCGCGCATCTGCCGCCCGGCACGCCCGTTATCAGCCCCGAGGAGCGCGGCGAAGAGCTGCGCCTCCGCATCCGCGCCTGCCAGCGCCGCAGAAGGTGGTAATATAATGATATCAGAACAATTAGATTTCTCCGGCCGGGTTGCCATCGTCACCGGCGGCGGCACGGGCATCGGTTATGCGGCCGCGCTGCAGCTGGCGCGGCTTGGCGCCACCGTGGTCATTGCCAGCCGCACGGCGGACGAGCTGGAAAAATCCGCCGCCAGCATCGCCGCACAGAGCGGTGCTACATGCCTGGCCGTACCGACCGATGTAAAAAATGAAGACGCCTGCATCAATCTCGTGCAGCGGACCATGGATGCGTTCGGCCGGGTTGATGTACTGATCAACAATGCCGGCGGCACGCGCATGGGGCCGCTCGAACATATCCCGACGCGCGGTTGGGATTCGATTTACGATCTCAACGTCAAATCAGCCTATATCTGCACCCGCGAGGCGGGCAAACACATGGTCGCGCAAAAATCCGGCGCCATCGTCAACATCTCCTCCAATGCCGGGATCACCGGGGTTAAGGGCGGCGCGCATTATGCATCGGCCAAGGCGGCGCTGCAGATGTTCACCACGGTGACGGCCGCCGAATGGGGCCGCCACGGCATCCGCGCCAATTGCGTCGCGGCGGGCATGATCGCGAGCCCGCGCGCCGCGGCGGCATGGGAGGCGGCGGGGCTGGATGCCGCCAATATGGGCGCGGCCATCCCGCTGGGGCGCGCCGGCACGCCGGATGAAATCGCCAACATGATCGTATTCTTCGCCAGTGACGCCGCCTCCTACATCACCGGCCAGACCGTGGCGGTGAATGGCGGCCCGTCGCTGGGCGGCATAGCGCTGGATTGACGCATCATGGATGACAGCTACGACCCGCCGGATTGTTTCGCCACCGCCATGGACGAACTCCATGATCTGGTGGCGCGTGAGGTGGGGTGCGCGGATTTCGGCGGCACGGATTATCTGCCGGGCCTGCGCGTGCTGCTGCAATCGATGGATTACGACCCGCATTTTTCCGCGCAAGGGCGCCGCTATGCCTGGGGCACCGTCGTCGGGGTATTGAAGGGCCGGACGCAGGCGATAAAATCGATGGCGGAGACGCCGGGTTTCGACAGGCACGCCATAACCAGTCCCGTGGTGATCACCGGCGTGCCGCGCACCGGCACCACGGCGCTGCACCGGCTGATGGCGGTGGATGAGCAGTTCCAGGGGCTGCAGACCTGGCTGCTGGACAGCCCCATGCCGCGCCCGCCCGTGGCGCGCTGGGCGGATTATCCGGCCTTCCACAAAACCGCCGCGGTACTGGAAGCGCGCTATGCCGCCGCCCCCGGCAAGCGCGCCGCCCACCATATGGCGGCGGAGGAGGTTGATGAATGCTGCCTCGTGCTGCGCCAGGGATTCGTCTCCAACCTGTGGAGCTGCGGCTGGTCGGCCGCGACCTATGACGCCTGGTGGCAATGCCAGAGCGAGGCGGAATCGTACCGGCATTATTACCGCTGCATGCAGTTGATCGGCAGCGGTGAACCCGAAAAGCGCTGGCTCCTGAAAAATCCGGGTCATATCGAAAACCTCGATCTGCTCTTCGCCATTTTCCCTGGCGCCAAAGTGATCCAGACGCATCGCGACCCGGCACAGGCCGTGCCCTCGCTTTGCGCTTTGCTGATCCAATTGCATCCGCTCATGGAGATGGGCCGCCGCGCGCAGCGCGCGCATAACATGCTGACGCGTGAAGTGGCGAAATGGGCGCGGGCGGTGCACAAGGCGGCGCTGGTGGCGGCGCGCCATCCGGGCCAGGTGTTTGACCTGGTCCATGGCGATTTTCATCGCAATCCGATGGCCGTGCTGGAGCGCATCTACGGCTTCATCGGCATGGAAATGAGCGCGCCGGCGCGTGCCGGCATGGCGCGGCGCATCGCGGAAAAACCCGAGCTGCAGCATGGCGTGCACCGCTACGATGTCGCGGATTTCGGCCTCACCAGAGAGGAAATCCGCGAACGCTTCGGCGATTATGTCGACAGGTTTGATCTGCTGAACGGGTGACATCATGAAGGCAGCCATTTATCCCGGCCACGGCAAGCCGGTTTTCATCGCGGACATGCCCGACCCACAGCCCGGCCCTGAAGATGTGGTCATCAAGGTGGCGCGTTGCGGCGTGTGCGGCACCGACCTCTCGATGACCAAGGGCGAGATGTGGGATTACGGTGCCGACAGCCAGATCGGCCATGAATATGCCGGCGAGGTCTGCGCCATCGGCAAAAATGTCGAAGGCTTCAAAATCGGCGACAAGGTCGCGGCCGTGCCATCGCTATCCTGCGGGCGCTGCGCGGCGTGCCGCCATGGCAACCCGGTGCTGTGCCGCAACGGTGGCAGCGCGATGGCGGGATTCGCCGAATTCGCGAAACTGCCGGCCAGCGCCGCCATAAAACTGCCCGGCACCTTATCGCTGGCCGATGGCGCGTTGATCGAGCCGCTGGCGGTCAGCCTGTATGGCGTGCGCCAATCGGCCATCCAGCCGGGCGACCGCGTGCTGGTGCTGGGCGGCGGCACCGTGGCGCTTTACGCGATCTACTGGGCAAGGCGGCTCGGCGCCGGGCGGATCGTCGCGATGTCGCGTTCGGCACGCCGCCGGGAGCTCATCATGCGGATGGGCGCTGATGCATTCATCACCTATGGCGGGAACGAGGTGGCCGAGGTGGCCGAGGCGCTGGGCGGCGCGCCGGATATTGTATATGAATGCGCCGGCGCCGAGGGCATGCTGGCCAAAGCGGTGATGCATGCCGCCCTCTTCGGCAAGATCATCTCGCTTGGGTTCTGCACCCATGCCGATCCGGTGATGCCGGCCATTGCATCGTATAAATGCGTCAGCCTGCAGTTTCTCGTCGGCTATACGCAGCGCGATTTCCTGTACATAGCGGACCAGATGGATAAAGGGCATGCGGACCCGAAAACCATCATCACGGGCGAGGCCGCCCTGGCAGATCTGCCGGGCGTGTTTGAGCGGCTGCGCGCGCCCAATGATGAAACCAAGATGCATATCCGGATGTGAGCCCGGCGCACGGCCGCGAGGGTGGACGGCGCCGCGCCGGGACGGCTAGAGTCAATAACCAGTAGCACTTCAGGGGCAGCGTGGATTCTCGCATGGCAAAGCCGGTGGCAAAGAGCGAATCACGGCCGCGCCGGCCACGCCGCGCGCCGGGTGAGATACGCGAGCGCATCCTCCAGGCGGCCGGCGGCGAATTCAGGTCCAACGGCTATGCCGGGGCAACCACGCTCAGCATCGCGCGCCGCGCAGAGGTCACCGAGGCGCAACTCTTCCGCTATTTCGCCACGAAATCCGTATTGTTCCGCGAGGCCGTGTTCGAGCCGCTGGTACGTCATTTCGATGCCTTCGATGCACGCCATCATGCCGGGACGCTGGATGGCCCGGGCATACGCGAGAATGCCCGGCTTTACATCGGCGAATTGCAGGATTTCATCCGCGAGCATTCGGGGCTGCTGATGTCGCTGGTGGTGGCCCAGACCTATGCGCCGCTGACCATGCCGGGGGTGGGCGGGATTGACAGCCTGCAGCGCTATTTCGCCCGCGGCGCGGCGCTGATGAGCCAGACCACGCAGGACAAGGCCGATTTCACCGTCG
The DNA here is from genome assembly GCA_021826225.1 of Pseudomonadota bacterium. Taxonomy (GTDB): domain Bacteria; phylum Pseudomonadota; class Alphaproteobacteria; order Acetobacterales; family Acetobacteraceae; genus Acidocella. The sequence goes on from JAKBAV010000008.1 coordinate 10,671, forward strand.
CGCCCAGGCTGATGGTCCGGGTGTCCTTCGCCGCGGTGCTCGCCTGTGTTTTGTTCAAGGACTGGATGTTTCCCCCGGGGCTGGCGAGCGAAGCCGAGATCAGCGAGGCGATCATCGATTTCGTGATTGACGGCATCACGATCGATCTCGATCCGGTCATCCGGGGATAATGCCAGCTGTCTTGCGGTGAAACATGAAACCCACCTAAGATAGCGTTAACTATCTACCCGGGAGAGGCGTTGAAATGAACGAATTTGACGAGACCTTCGATTTTATCGTCGTGGGCAGCGGTGCCGCCTCGATGTGCGCGGGGCTGGTGATGCGCGAGGCCGGGCGCAGCGTGCTCATCGTGGAAAAAACCGCGCTTATCGGCGGCACCACGGCCAAATCCGGCGGCGTGATGTGGATCCCGAACAACCCGTTCATGAAGCGCGACGGCATTCCGGACAGTCCGGAGCAGGCGATGCAATATCTCGAAAGCCTGATCGGCGACGCCGCCGGCCAGCCGGGCGCGACGCGCGAGCGCCGCCGGGCCTATGTCGAGCAGGCGCCTAAAATGGTCGAGTTTCTGGTGCGCGGCGGCGTAAAGCTGAACCGTGCGAAATACTGGCCGGATTATTACGACGACCTGCCCGGCGGCTCGGAAGCCGGGCGCTGCGTCGTGGCCGAGCTGTTCGATGTGAACGAGCTGGGCACCTGGCGGGACAAGCTCCGCCCCGGCTTCCTCAATTTCGCGGCGAGGCTGGAAGAGACCTTCACGCTGCGGAGTGTCAAGCATTCCTGGTCCGCCAGGTTTCTGGCGCTGCGGGTGGGGCTACGCACCGCAATTTCGCGGCTCACCGGCAAACGCCTCGTCTCGTCCGGTGCCGCGCTCCAGGGGCGCATGCTGCAGGCGGCGCTCAAGGCGGGGGTCCAGTTCAGCCTCGATACCGCGGTGCATGAGCTCGTCATGACGGGCGATGCCGTAACCGGCGTGGCGGCCACCAAGGGCGGCAAACCCTGGCGTGCGGGCGCGCGGCTCGGTGTTCTGGTCAATGCCGGCGGCTTTGCCCGCAACCAGGCCATGCGCGACCAGTACCAACCCGGCACGCGGGTGGAATGGTCCAACGCCACGGAAGGCGATACAGGTGAAATGATCCTGGAAATGCAGCGGCTGGGTGCGGCCACGGCGCAGATGGAGGAATTCGTCGGCTTCCAGACCACCATGTCGCCAGGGGCCGAGGAGGCCTATGTGAAACCGCCGGGCCAGTCGCTCACCGCGGCGCCGCACGCCATCCTCGTGGACCAGAGCGGCGTGCGCTACCAGAATGAGGGCGGCTCCTACATGGCCTATTGCCGGGGCATGCTGGAGCGGCACAAAACCGTGCCGGCGGTGCCGAGCTGGGCCATTCTCGATACCCAGTATTTGCGAAATTACATGCTGGGCTATTCCATGCCGGGGGTGAACAAGCCGGCCTCCTGGACCGAGCAGGGCTATTTGCGCAAGGCGGATACGATCGAGGCGCTGGCGGCGCAGCTCGGCATCGACCCGGCCACGCTGAAGGCCACGGTGGAACGGTTCAACGGCTTTGTCGCCGCCAATAATGACGAGGATTTCCACCGTGGCGCGCGCGCCTATGACCGCTGGCTCGGCGATCCGCATCACAAGCCTTCGCCCACGCTGGGCGCCATCGCCGAGGCGCCCTTCTACGCCGTGCCGATGGTACCCGGCGATGTCGGCACCTATGGCGGCGTGGTCACGGATGTCGCCGGCCGGGTACTGCGGGAGGATGGTAGCGTGATCACGGGGCTCTACGCCGCCGGCGTATCCACAGCCGGGGTTATGGGGCGGTTCTATGCCGGGGCCGGGGCCAGCGTGGGCCCCGCCATGACCTGGGGCTATATCTCGGCCCGGCACGCGGCGGGGGTGAATTCGTAATCAGGCGAATTAGGCGATGGTGAGCACGCTCCGCATCACGAAGCGCACGAGGTCCGACTGGCCGCGCGCGCCGGTTTTGGAATAGATCTTCTTGGAATAATTGCGCGCGGTCTCAACCGTCAGGCCAAGCTCGGCGGCGGCTTCGGTAATCGTCATGCCCCGGCTCAGCGCCAAGGCCAGCCGGGCCTCGCTCGGCAGCAGCACGAACAGCGCCGCCAGCTGGTCACAGCGATCGGCCGAGGACCAGTTATCGCCATGGACATAAGCGATGACCGCGGGGTCCGGCTTGGCTGAGATCGAGCGTTTGCGGGTCGGCACGAGCAGCATGTCGAGCCAGGGGTCGCGCCGGAGGATGATCGCCCGGGGCCGGCTGCGCGGATCCGCCGCCAGGGCACGCAAGGCGACGGCTATTTCGCGGTCAAGCTCACGCGGCCTGGCGCTGAGCTTGCCGGCAGCGTTGCGTCCCAGAATGCCCGAATGGGCGAGAAGTTTCGCCGCCTGCGGGTCGGTCTCCAGCACCTGCCCGGCACCATCCAGCGTGAACCAGCCGAAAGCGAGACGGCCTATGGCATCCCCGGCAATGGCGGCGCTGAGACGTTCGCGCTCCAGCGCCACGAAATTACGCAGCACGCCGCGCAGGTACGGCGCCAGCGCGGTGACAAGGGCGCCGTCAGCTACCAGGAAATCTCCATTGCGGCGCGTGATATGGAGCCAGGCATTCACGCCGCTTTCCTCCACCACGCGCATCATGCGCATCGCGGTCATGCCGCTCGGCACCAGGAAGTTCCTGTAATAATCGTCATGGTCCGGCGCGCCCGGGGTCAGCAGCTCATCCAGCGCGTAGGCGCGTCCCTCGGTCAGGCGGTAATAGGGCAGCGGATCGCTGGCATAGAGCTGCTCGTGATACAGCCGCGAGATGAGCGGCGGCGAGGGGGCGCCGGAATACAGATGCACCACCTCATTGAGCGGCTTGCCGGGCGGGCGGAAGGTCAGCGCGGTGTAGTCGGCGCGCGTGGCGAGGCGCAGGCGCTCCAGGAACCCTGCCCAGAGCGGCGTTTCAAACGCGCCGTTGAGCAGCGACGGCAACAGGTCATGCAGGCGTTCGAGATCAGGCATTCTGCGCTCCCTCCTCCCATATGGGAGGTGTAGGGGTTGTCCGGTAATGCGATCAGCTGCAACAAGCAAGACGCGCAAAAAACATCGGGAGAGAAACCTTTGCCCACGGATCATCCGCAACCGGCGCCGACGGGCGCGACAATCCGGAGCGCGCCGGCCGGCGCGACAACCCGGCGCGTGCAGCCCGCCGCCTTCCTGCGCAGCACGCTGCCGCTCGATCTATCCGTGCTGCCCGCGCTGGATTCCGGCCGCTATCACTCGGTCTGGATACCGGACCATATGGTCAGCTTCTGGCCGGAGGCGATCTGGACCCCCGAATTCACCGATCTCGCCACCACCTCACCCTCGCCGCACCGGCATCTCGATGGCCTGGCCGTGGCCGCCGCCGCCGCCGTGCTGACCAGCAACGTCCCGCTCGCCACCAGCGTGGTCGATACGGTGCGCCGCCACCCCGCCATGCTGGCGCAGACGGCACTAACCATCAGCCATCTCGCGAAAGGTCGCTTCATCCTCGGCCTGGGCAGCGGCGAGACCGAGAACACGGTGCCTTACGGCTTTAATTTCTCGCGCCCCGTCGGGCGGTTCGAGGAAGCGCTCAAGGTCATCCGGCTGCTCTGGGATACTGATGGGCCGGTTGATTTCGAGGGGCAATATTTCAAGCTGAACCATGCCCGCATGGATACCGAGCCGTATGAAGGCCGTTTTCCGCCGATATGGATCGGCGCCAACGGGCCGCGCATGCTCGACATTACCGGCCGCTATGCCGATGGCTGGTGGGCCGCAGGCGCGTGGACGCCCGAGGACTACGCCGCCAAGCTGAAGGTCATCCGTGACTCAGCTGACCGGGCGGGACGCGACCCTATGGCGATCGTGCCGGCGAATATCCAGGTCTGCATGGTCGCGCATGACGATGCCGAGCTGGCGGAAATCCTCGAGGCGCCGCTGGTGAAGGCGTTCCTGCTGCAGGTGGGGGCGGATGAACTCGCCCGGCGTGGCTTCGAGCATCCGCTGGGGGCGGATTGGGGCGGTTATCAGGATATCAATCCCGCCGTGCTGCCGCGCGCGCGCATTCTCGACATGCTGGCCAAGGCGCGGCCTGAAATGCTCACATCGATCATCCCCACCGGCACGCCGGCGGCCATCGCGCGGCGGCTGAAGGGCTTTGTCGATGCCGGGATGCGCGTGCCGAAAATCATGGATTACAGCGGCATGGCCGGGCTGAAATTCGCCGCCCGCAGTGCCGCCAAGGTGCGCGAGACGGAGGATGCGCTGCTCGCCCTGGTGGGCGAGGAGCCATGAGCGAAAGCCTCGACGCCGGTGCCATGCTGGCGGCGGCGGAGGCGGCAACCGGCGCGCGGGATTATGGCGACGATACGCTGCCCGTCCGCTTCCACCAGGCCGTCGCGCATCTGCGGGGCATCGGCATGGACGAAGCCGGGCAGCGCGCCGCCGCCGCCGTATGCCACTGGCTGTTGACCTCGCGCCTGCAAATATTCGCCGACCGCAAGCGCTGGCCCATTGCCGAGGAGGTGATCGAGCGGCCGATGTTCGCCACCGGCGAGCCGCGCTCCGGCACCACGCTGATGCATGCGCTGATGTCAGTGGACCCGGATGCGCGGGCCCTGCGCTTCTGGGAGGTGATGTATCCCTCCCCGCCGCCCGGCATCGCGGGACCGGATGATACCCGCCGCGCGCGGGCGGATGCGGATTGGCGCGAGATCAACGCGAAAATGCCGAAATGGCTGCACAGCCATCCGTATAACGACATGCTGGGCGACGGCCTTCCCGAGGATGAACGCAGCTGGGCGTTCGATTTCCGCGTGATGACGCCGACCGCCTGGTGGCGCGTGCCGATGCAGACGCTCTCGATGGGCCTGCCGACCGACGCGGCCGCGCAATACCGCATCCATAAGGCGATGCTGCAGCAGCTCCAATACGGGCGGGCGCGAAAATACTGGGTGCTGAAAGGCTTCCACGGCTTCCGGCTGAACGCGTTTTTTGCCGCCTATCCCGATGCCACCCTGGTCTGGCTGCACCGCGACCCGGTGCAGGTGGCAGCCTCGCGCACCATGATGATGGCCGATATACTGGATGGCATCGTAGGGCCGATCGACCTGAAGGCCGAGGCGCGGATGCACCTTGGCATGACGCGCGCCAGCATCGCCAATACCATGACCAACCCACTGATCAACGACCCGCGCATCCACCATATCCGCTACACTGATTTTATCGCCGATCCGGTCGGGACCGTGCGCGGCTATTACGCATTCGCCGGGCGCCCTTTCACCGCGGCGGCCGAGATGGCGATGCGCGACTACCTGAAAAACAACCGTGGCGACCGCTATGGCAAATTCGCCTATTCCACAAAATTATTGACCGATATCGGCGAGGATATCGCGGCGCTGCATGAGGAGTTCCGGCCATTCCGCGAGCGCTTCGGTGTGGAGATTGAACGTAGGTAAGGGAGAACGGCAATGGCTTTCAACGACTGTCCGGATGATGCGCCCTTGCGAAGCGCCTGGGCCGAATTCTGCGACCGCCTGAAGCAAGCCGGTGATCAGGCCTTCAAGGATTATAATCCGGCCACGCCCTTGCAGCGCGCCGATGCATTTCGCTACCTCACACAAAATCTCGGCCAGGCTTTCGACCTCGCCTATGAGACCAAGGACCCAAAATACCCGGCGCTGCACATGTTCAGCTCCCCTGCCTGCAAGCTGGGCGGCGACTGCGCGGATTACATCTACATCCAGGCCTGGATCGATGGCGCATCCACCTACCGTATCAGCGGCAATCGCGGCACCGCGCCGTTCTTCAATATCGCCGTGCAGGGTCAACGTCCGGACATGCTGCCGGCCGGTTACGCCCCGCTGCACGATCCGTTCGGCGATACGCCTGAGACCAACATGGCCGGCCACCAGCTGGAAACAAACTGCGATGGCAGCTTCGAGCTTTATGTCGGCGGTAAGCAACGCGGCCCCAACTGGCTGCCCACGACACCGGACTCGCGCAAGCTTTTCCTCCGGCAGGGTTTTGATAAATGGGATGAAATACCTGCCACCATGCGCATCGAACGCATCGGCATGACCACGCCCAGACCAATGCCGCTGCCGGCGGACATGATAAGGGCAATGGGCTGGGCAGGGAATTTCATGACCGGCGTGATGCGCGATTGGCCGGACTGGTCATTCGCGCATGGCGGCGTGAACGAGCATAACCCCAACACCTTCCCCGCTGAAGCCAACACCGCCGACGACCAGAAGCGCGGCCGCGCGGTGGCCAACATGCACTGGCAGATTGGGGCGGATGAAGCCCTCATCGTCGAATTCGCCGCGCATGAGGGGTTATGGATGCTGACCAATATGGGCGCATTCATGTGCAGCATGGATTTTCTCTACCGCCCTGTCAGCTACACACCAAGCCGTACCGCCGTGGATGCGGATGGGAAAATCCGCATGGTGCTGAGCCATGATGACCCGGGTTATCATAATTGGCTGGATACCCAGGGGTTCACCCATGGCCACCTCACCTACCGGCACATGCTCGCCGGAAAACCAGTGCCGCTGAGCACGCAACTCGTGAAGCGCGCGGCATTGGCCGAGGCCTTGCCCAAAGCCAGCATGAGGGTGACGCCCGCGCAACGCAGCGCGCTGCTGAAAGCCCGTTTCGAGGGCATCCGGCAGCGCTATGCGCTCTAGCAGGCTGCTGAAAAACCTCTTGGTTTAAGAACTGCGTATCTGATTCCATGGCGTCGGTTAAAGTTTTTGAGGCAGTGAGAGGATGCGCGGAGTTGATCGCCGGTGTGATGGATTTTTCAGCCATGTTCGGCCGGACAGCCGGATTCCCAGCGACCACAAGCTGCGCGTGATTCTCGTAGGATATATCATTTTGAGGTGAAACCAATCCACGTAGCCATTAGAGCTGGATGACATTTGATCGACTCAAGTGAATCCCGCTCTAATTCTATGTTGTAGAGGGCGATTCAGACTTCAGATTAACCCGAAGACGGGTCAATCTTACGTCATCGCACTCTAAATTTTTTCCAAAATCCTGTACGGGTCTTTGGAGGTTGATGCCAGCTTGATAAAGGCGCGAATATAGTCGATCTCGGCATCTGCCTCACGCAGGCCCAGAAAAATCTGCTTGGCAACCCCATCCTGCCCCAACCGGACCGGGTGGATATTGAACGTGCCGGCGGATTCCTCGACCAGCCAGCGCGGCAGGGCGGCAACACCGCGGCCATGCGCCACCATCAGCAGCATGATATCCGTGGTCTCAATCGGCTGGTGCCGCCTGGGGCTGATTCCGGCGGGCGTCAGAAACTGGGTGTAGATATCGAGCCGGTCGGCCGGGACGGGATAGGTAATCAAGGTTTCCTCGGCCAACTGGTGCGGCGCTACGAACTGCACATCGCGCAGCGGGTGGTCTGGCCCGACGACCAGAACCTGCTCGTAATCAAACACTGGCGTAAAATGCAGCCCTGGTTTGAAGAGCGGATCCGGTGTCACCAGCATGTCGATCTCATAGCCAAACAGCGCGCCGATACCGCCAAACTGGAATTTCTGCCTGACATCCACGTCCACTTTGGGCCAAAGATCCAGATAGGGAGCCACGATTTTGAGCAGCCATTGGTAGCAAGGGTGGCACTCCATACCGATGCGAAGCGTGCCCCGCTCGCCCTGGGCAAATTGCCGCAAGCGTTCCTCGGCATGGGTTAGCTGCGGCAACAGCCGGTTGGCGATGCTGAGCAAAAACTCGCCCGCCTGGGTCGGCTTGAGACTGCGCCCCTCGCGCCGCCAGATGTCCACGCCAATCTGGCTTTCCAGCTTGGTTATGGCATGGCTCAGCGCCGATTGTGTTAGATTCAACTGCTTGGCTGCCGCCGTCAATGAGCCTTGGGCCTCGACCTCGCGGATGATCGCCAGATGAATGCGTTCCAGAATTGCCATGTCCTCAGCTCCCCACATGAATCATATTCATTGAATTATGAAATCATATCATTTTTATTCATAGATTCAAATCCGTATGGTCCGCCCCGTCATTCCTCCTCTCATTTTCAGGTGAACTGCATGGTCACAACTCACAATCTCGGTTTCCCGCGCATCGGCGCGCGGCGCGAACTCAAATTCGGGCTCGAATCCTACTGGAAGGGGGGGGCCACGCGGGCGCAATTGCAGCAGCTCGGTGCCGGGCTGCGCGCGCGTCACTGGCGCGATCAGGCAGCGCTCGATCTGGTCCCCGTGGGTGATTTCTCATTCTATGATCAGGTGCTGGATATGAGCTTTACACTTGGCCATCTGCCAGCGCGTGTGAGCGGCTTTCATGGCGACATGCTTGATAATTATTTCCGCATCGCGCGCGGCCGTTCGGCAGTGGGCGCCGAGGAGCATGGCTCCTGCTGTGGCGGTGTCGCTGCCGGTGAGATGACTAAATGGTTTGACACCAACTACCATTACATCGTGCCGGAATTCGACGTCGGCACGCAATTCAAGCTCGATGCCTCCCGCCTGCTGGCTCAGCTTGCCGAGGCCA
>JAKBAV010000008.1:19333-40977 GCA_021826225.1 Pseudomonadota bacterium
GGTGTCGCTGCCGGTGAGATGACTAAATGGTTTGACACCAACTACCATTACATCGTGCCGGAATTCGACGTCGGCACGCAATTCAAGCTCGATGCCTCCCGCCTGCTGGCTCAGCTTGCCGAGGCCAGGGTCCAAGGTGTTGCGGCCAAGCCCGTGATTATCGGCCCGCTCACCTATCTGGCGCTTGGCAAGGCCAAGGATGGCTCCGACAAGCTGGCCCTACTGCCCCGCCTGCTGCCGGTTTACGCCGCTCTGCTGGCGGCGCTGGCCACCGAGGGCGCTGACTGGGTACAGATCGACGAACCTATCCTGGTCACCGAACTCGATGCGGCATGGCAGGAGGCTTTTACCCACGCCTATCAAGGCCTCAACACCGGCGCGGTGAAGCTGTTACTGGCGACCTATTTCGGCCAACTGCAGGAAAACCTGCAACTGGTCGCGGCACTGCCAGTGCAGGGCGTGCATCTCGATGCGATCAATGCCCGCCATGAGGTTGAAGCCCTGATCCAGGCCAGCCCGGCTGAGCGCGTCATTTCGCTTGGTGTCGTCAATGGCCGCAACATCTGGAAATCCAACCTTGAGGCCACGCTGGACTGGCTGGAGCCGGTTGCTCAGAAGCTCGGCGAGCGGCTGTGGCTTGCCCCGTCCTGCGCGCTGCTGCATGTGCCGGTTGATCTGGAGAGCGAAACGAAACTGGATACCGAAATCCGTTCCTGGCTGGCCTTCGCCGTGCAGAAGCTCGGCGAGATCAGCGTGCTGGCGAAAGCTCTGACGCAGGGCCGCGCTGCGGTGGCTCCTGAGCTTGCCGCCAACCGCGCCGCGCTGGCCGCGCGCCGTGCTTCAGCCCGGGTGAACAACCCGGCAGTGCAGGCGGCGGTGGCCGCCATCACCCCCGCGCTTGGGCGCCGCCAGAACCCGTTCGCGGTGCGCGCGGCCAAGCAGACCGCGATCCTCAACCTGCCCCTCTTCCCCACCACCACGATCGGCTCCTTCCCACAGACCAGGGAAATCCGCCTGGCGCGCAGTGCGTTCAAGGCCGGCACCATCAATGAGACCGCCTATCGCGAGGCCATGTGGCGTGAGATCGCGCATAGCGTGCGCGAGCAGGAAAAGCTCGGGCTCGACGTGCTGGTGCACGGCGAGGCCGAGCGCAACGACATGGTGGAATATTTCGGCGAACAGCTCTACGGCTATGCGTTCAGCCAGGCCGGTTGGGTGCAGTCCTACGGTTCGCGCTGCGTGAAGCCGCCGATTCTGTTTGGCGATATCAGCCGCCCGAAGCCGATGACGGTGGAGTGGATCAGCTACGCCGCAGCGCTCACCGATAAACCGATGAAGGGCATGCTCACCGGCCCGGTGACCATTCTCAACTGGTCGTTTGTGCGTGACGATCAGCCGCGTTCGCTCACCTGCTCTCAGCTGGCGCTCGCCATCCGCGCCGAGGTTCAGGATTTGGAGGGCATTGGCGTGCGCATCATTCAGATCGACGAAGCAGCACTGCGCGAAGGGTTGCCGCTGCGCAAATCCCAGTGGCAGGATTATCTGGCCTGGGCCGTGGAATCGTTCCGTATTACGGCCAATGGTGTGCGGGATGAAACCCAGATCCACACCCATATGTGCTATTCCGAGTTCAACGACATCATCTCTGAAATCGCCGAGATGGATGCGGATGTGATCACCATCGAGACCTCGCGTTCGGATATGGAACTGCTCGACGTGTTCGAGACATTCAACTACCCGAACCAGATCGGTCCGGGCGTGTACGATATCCACTCACCCAACATCCCCGATGAGGCGCATATCGTGGCGCTGATGCAAAAGGCGGCCGAGCGTATCCCGCCAGAGCGCCTGTGGGTAAACCCGGATTGCGGCCTGAAGACCCGCCAATGGCATGAGGTGATTCCGGCACTCGCCAACCTGGTCAGCGCGGCACGGTTTTTGCGCGCCAAAGCGACCTGATCCGGCGCACGACCTTGCTCTCGCTGCCGGCGATATGCCGATATCGCCGGCAGCAGGAAGCAGACAGCATTGGCCTGTTGCTTTGCGCGGTCTATGATTGACTGGCAGGCTTTATCAAAGAACGGACATGCAGCTTTTACTGGCCGAGGACGAACAGAAAACCGTCGACTATCTCACCAGGGGGCTGCGTGAGGATGGTCATGCCGTGGATGCGGCGGGCAATGGCGCCGACGCGCTGGAACTGGCGCTGCGCCATGAATTCGACGTCATCATCCTCGATGTCATGCTGCCCGGCCTGGATGGCTGGCAGGTTCTGACCCGCCTGCGCGCCGCAGGCCGTGCCACGCCGGTTCTGTTCCTTACCGCACGGGACCATGTCGAGGACCGCGTGCGCGGATTTGATCTGGGCGCCAATGATTATCTGATCAAACCCTTTGCCTTCGCGGAGCTGCTGGCGAGGCTGCGTAATCTGGCGCGCCTGGCCAAGGCCACGGCAGATAACAGCGTTGTGGCTGTCGGTGAGCTGGAGATCGACACGCTGCGCCACCGTATTTGCCGGGCGGGGCAGGAACTGCAGCTCACCGCCAAGGAATACGCGCTGCTGCTTCTGCTGGCGCGCAACAAGGGGCGGGTTTTGTCGCGTACAATTATCGCGGAGGCAATTTGGGGCATGTTTTATGACCAGCAACCCAATGCTGTGGATGCGCTGGTGCGCCGTCTGCGCGCCAAACTGGACACCCCCTTCGAGACCGCCATGCTGCATACGATCCGCGGCACAGGTTATGTTCTGGAATCATGAAATTTCCGCTCCGCCCAACTTCCATCAGTGGGCGCCTCGCGCTGCTTTACACGCTGGGCGCCCTGCTCGCCGTTGGGCTGTTTGCCCTGCTGGCCAACTGGAAGCTGGAGACGAATTTCACCGCCGAACACAGGGATTTTTTGCAGGCCAAGGCGGCGGAGCTGCAGGACGATCTGAATGACGGCGATGGCAGCGCGCGGGCGCTGATCGCTGAAATCCTGCAGGAAACCGCAGGCACCAAGCTGCGTCAGTATGAGGCGCGGGTGCTGGTGGCGGGCCGGAATGTCGGCGAGACGCCGGGCATGAGCCAGGCGCTGCCAGCCACGCTCTTCCCCGCGACCGCACAGAGGGACAACTGGTCCCTCACCCCGTACCAGACCGGCAGCTCATCCTGGCTGCTGACCAGCCTGCCCCTGCGCGGCACCATGGGACCAAAAGACGTGGTGCTGCAAATCGGCCTGGACATTACGCGGGACAATGCGCTGCTGACAGATTTTCACCGCGCCCTGGCAGTATTTTTCCTGCTTATGGTGCCTTTGCTGCTGGGTGCGGGGCGGCTGGCCGCCGCCCACGCATTGGCACCGCTCGCCCGTATCGCCAAGGTGGCGCAGAGCATCACATCAGCGCAGCTTTCCCGGCGCATCCCGCTGGACCCGCCCTGGCCGCGCGAACTGACCGGGCTTGTGCATATCTTCAACCAGATGCTGGATAATCTGGATTCCAACTTCGGCCGACTCTCACGCTTCTCAGCCGATATCGCGCATGAGCTGCGCACGCCGCTCTCGAATCTCAATGGCAGCCTGGAAGTCTGCCTGACCCGCCCGCGCAGCGGCGAGGCGTATCGCGATACGATCGCCTCAGCCCTGGAAGACTGCCAGCGCCTGACAGGATTGATCGAGAACCTGCTTTTCCTGGCCCGGGTGGAAAACCCCAGCCACGCGCTTCGTTATGAACGTTTCGAGGCAAGCGAGCTTTGCGCCTGGGTGGTCGCGCAATATTCAGCCCAGGCGGTGGCGAAGGATTTACATTTCCGCACCGAGGGTGCGGCAGCGCTTTATGCTGACACGCTGCTTTTCCGGCAGGCGGTCGGGAATGTGCTGGCCAATGCGGTACGCCATGCGCCGCCGGGCTCGCAGATCACGCTGCATATTTCAGGCTCGCCCGCCAGTGGCGTGGAAATCGGCATCGCCGACCAGGGGCCGGGTATCGCGCCCGAACATCTGCCGCGGCTGTTCGACCGTTTCTACCAGACCGACCCGGTCCGGGGCCATAAAGCCGCGCAAGGCTCGGGGCTCGGGCTATCCATCGTGCGCTCAATTTTGGAGTTGCATGGCGGGCAGGTGACGATCGAGAGCGAGCTTGGTAAAGGCACGCTCGTGCGATTGCGCTTTCCGCCCCCTGAGACGTGAAAATGATAAAATTATCATCAAACTAGCGCCGTTCTGGCGGGCGGCCTCGCCTAATGGAGCGGGATGGTTCATCTCGTCAGGAACGCACAACGCCCCATCTGGCTGATGCTGGCCGCCTTTGCCCTTACCGGCCAGGCACCGTCTGGCTGGGTTACGGTCCATGCCACGCAACAATCGCCGGTTCTCTCCGGCTTCGCCGCCGTGCAGTCCGGTACCGATGTTACCATCATAGCCCAGCAACAAGGCGTACTCACCGGCGTAACCGTGGCACCGGGCACGAGTGTGCAGCCGGGCCAGACCATCGCGCGTCTCGGCGGGCCCGAGATTGCGGCGGCTTTGGCGCAGGCCCAAGGGGCCAGCAATGCCGCGAACGCGACTCTGGCGGCTGAGCAGAGCAAATTCGCGGACCAGCTCTCCACCCAGGCGGCGGTGGCACAGGCCCAAGCCAATGCACAGGCCGCAAAAGCCAGGCTGGCGGCGTTGCAAGCCACCACATTGCTGCAAAGTCCCGTGGCTGGGCAGATACAAAGCCTGGCCGCCGGGCCGGGGGCGGCGTTGCTGGCCGGCCAGGCCGTGGCGGTCGTGCAGCCCGATTCCGGCGCCTGGGTGAGGGCGGTTTTGTATGGTCCGCAAGCGGCCACACTCGCGCCCGGCACGGCGGCGCGGTTTATTCCCGCCGATGGCCAACCCGTGCAAAGCGTGACGTTGCGCGGCGTACTTAACAAGCAGGCGGATGGCGGGGTCGTTCTGGCCTTTTCCGGCTTGGTGCTGCAACCGGGCGAGGCGGGCATGCTCAGCCTCGCTTTGCCGCCTCACCAGGTCTTGCTGGTGCCAAGCGAAGCGCTGGTGCTGGATGACGGGCGCTGGTGGGTGATGCTGCATGACGCCAAGGGCGACCACGCCGTGCAAGTGGTGCCTGGCGCGGCCGAAGGCGCGCAGACACCCATCCTCACCGGCCTTGCCGCCGGCGACCAGGTGGTCGTGCAGGATGCCGCCCTGCTCTATCATCGCGGTATCGCCGCTCTCTACCAGCCGCCCGATTAAGCCATGCCAGCTGCTTTACTGCGCCTGCTCAGCCGCCCGGCCCTATGGCTGATGATCTATGCCGCTCTGCTCGGTTACGGGCTGTTCGCGCTGTCCAACATCCCCGAAGAGGTGCTGCCCGCCTTTAATTATCCCGAGGTGAGTGTAACGCTGCATCTGCCCGGTACCACGGCCACGGATATGGAGGCCATGGCCGCCACCCCGCTGGAGGGCGTGCTGCTCGGCCTGCCCGGCGTCTCCAATATCCGCAGCACCATCAGCGATGGGCTGGTTGAGACCGATCTGCGCTTCGCCGCCGGCACCAACGCGGAATTTGATCTGCAGGCCGTGAACGGCGCCATCGAGCGCGCCCGTACCAGCCTGCCGCCTGGCGCGCAGCCTTTCACGCAGATCATGGGCAATGCCATCAACGAAGTGGCGGATTATGCGGTACGCTACGCGCCCGGCACATCGCAGGCCGAGGTGGCGCGCGCCGTGGCGACAAGGCTGGTGCCCGCCTTGCGCGCCGTGCCAGGGGTGCAGCTCGTCGATACCGCCGGGCTGGGCGGCGAGGCGCTCTGGGTCCAGCCCGACCTCCCCGCCATGGAACAGGCCGGGGTGACAGTGCAGGCGCTGGCCCAGGCACTCGCGGGACAGGCCATGCTGGTGCCGGGCGGGTCGCTCAGCCTCGGCCATGCCGATACGCTGGTCACCTTCGCCAACGCCCCCAGCGCCGCCGCGCTGGCGCAAATACCTGTAATGGGCCCGCACGGGCCAATCGCGCTGGGGGCGCTGGCGCGTATCCTGCACAGCACCGTACCGGTGCGGCAGCGTGAATTGCTGGATGGCGAGCCGGCCATCGCGCTCACCATCTTCAAGCAGCAGGGCGCCTCCACCCTGCCCGTCACGCAGGCGTTGGCGGAGGCCGTAAAAGCTGTGCCGCTGCCACCCGGCGTCTCGGTGCTGCGTATCTACAGCCAAGGCCATCTGGTGGGCGCGGTCAGTGCTGATCTGCGCCGTAATCTCGTCATCGGCGGGGTGCTGGCCATTGCCGGGTTGCTGGCGGTGCTGGGGGTGAGCAGCGGCGCCTGGCTGCTGGCACTCTCCATCCCGGCCTCGCTGCTGCTCGGCATTGCCGGGCTGTACGCCACCGGCCAGAGCCTCAACCTGCTCACCTTCGGCGCCATCATCGTGGCGCTCGGGCTGGTGGCGGATGATGCGATCATCGTGCTGGAGAGTATTTTCCACCGCTGGGAAGCTGGCGACGATACATGGCCCGGCATCTGGCGGGGGGTGAGCGAGATCATGGCGCCGGACATCATCGGCACGCTCACCACCATACTGGTCTTCGTGCCGCTGCTCTTCACCGGCGGGCTGGCGGGGCTGTTCTGCAAACCCTTCGCGCTGGGCATGATATTTTCGCTCGGCGCCTCGCTGCTGGTGTCCCTCACCCTGATTCCGCTGGGGCTGGGGCTGCTGCCGCGCCATGCTGTACGGTCGCCGCGCGCGGGCAATGCACTGCTCATCCGGCTCATGGGCTGGAACCGCCGCCTGTTCCACCTCGCTCTGGCCTACCCGAAACGCGCCGTGCTGGCCTGCGTGGCGCTGCTGCTGCTCAGCCTGGGGGCGATGAGCCTTGTCTCGGTGAACGTGCTGCCGCTGCCGAATGAGGGCGTGCTGCTCGAATCCTTCACCCTGGCCCCCGGCACGTCGCTCGCGGATACGGATGCGCTGATGCGCCGCCTCTCCGCCCGGCTGGCGCAGGACCCGGCGGTTGAGCATGTGCTGGCGCGCATCGGTTCCGCCGCCGATTCCACCTATACCGAACCCGCCTATGCCGGGGAGATCACCATCCGGCTCAAGCCCGGAGAAGGCGGTGCCAGCCTGGATGCCATCGCCGCCCGGGTGCAGACCGAGACTCAATTCCCCTCGCTGCAAACCGCCATCGACACCCCGACCATCGAACGCCTGGGCGAGAGCCTGAACGGCCTGCCACAGCCCTTCGCGCTCGACCTGTACGGAGATGACCTCCGCCAGATGTCCGCCACCGCAGGGGCAATCGCGCAGCGCCTGAGCCGCGTGCCGGGCCTGAGCGATCTGTTCAACGACGAGGGCTATCCCGAGACGCAGATCCGCATCACCCCGCGAACAGCGGCGCTCGCGGCGGCGGGGATGACGCCGGCAGAGTTGAGCGGACAGGTTTCCACCCTGCTGGCCGGGCAGGTTGTGGCCGAGCTGCCGGATGGCGTGGCACCACTGCCGCTTTATCTGCGCCTGCCGGACCCGCATCTGCTTTCTCTGGATGAACTGAAATCCCTGCCGGTGGGGCCGGGCGGCGCCACGCCTTTAGGGACGCTGGCAGATGTCTCGCTCACCACCAGCCCGAACCAGTTCATGCATATAGATGGCGCCCGCGCTCTGGAGATTTTGGCCACGCCAACCACCGCGCCCAACCTCGCCATTGCCGAGGCGAAACACGCTCTGGCCGGCCTGCATCTGCCGCCGGGCGAGCGGATCGTGTTCGGCGGGCTGTACCCGATGCTGGAACACGCCGCTTTGGGGCTGGGGATCGCCGGCCTCGCCGCCATCGCGTCCCTCGCCTGGGTGCTGTTCCTGCGCTTCTCCGGCCGCCGCGTGCCGTTGCTGCTGATGGCACAAATCCCGTTGGCCATGACCGGCGGCGGGCTGGCCCTGGCCGCGAGCGGGCTGGGGCTGAACGGTATCGGGCTGATCGGGTTTCTCGCTTTGGCGGGGGTCAGCCTCAATCATGGCGTGGTGCTGCTGGACCGCGCCCGGCGCAATGAGGCCCAAGGCATGAGCCCGCAAGCCGCCATGGATGAAGCGCTGAACGTTCGCTTCCGCCCCATCTTCCTTACCACCGCCGTGGCAATTCTGGGCATGCTGCCCACAGCTTTGGGCTTCGGCACCGGCGCCGCGCCTGAACAGGGGCTGGCTGTGGTGATCGGCGGTGGCATTCTCTGGAGCGCCCTGCTCTGCACCAATCTGCTGCCGGCACTTTATCTGGCCGGACGCGATGGGCAAAAGCCGGGCGGCCAGCCATGAAGCGCATGATCTGGCTGGCCTTGGCCGGACTCTCCGGCTGCGCCGCCTACCACGCAGCCCCCTTGCCGGACATTGCGCCGGTGGCCGCACCTCTGCCCACCACCCGGCCTTTGACTCTGATGTACGTTGCGGGCTTAGCCGCGCAGCGAGACCCGGACCTGGTGGCGGCGCGGGCGCAAAGCGGCATCGCTCAGGCGGAGTTACTGGCCGCCGGAACGCCGCCTGATCCGTCTCTTTCCGTCGGTTTCGCAGCACTCCTGGGCGGCCCGGCCTCAATGTCCGCCATCGCGGGCAGCCTCGTTGAGGATGTCTCGCCCCTCATCACCCGTTCGGCCGATGAAAGCGCCGCGCGGGCCAGGCTGCAACAGGTGAATGCCGGAATTCTCTGGCAGGAATGGCAGGTGGCGGCGCGGGCGGAGCAATTATGCGTGGCGCTGACCGGCGATGACGCCCAGCTTGCCAGCCTGCGGACCGATGTGCAGGCGCTGACAGCATTGGCCGAAAAGGTACGGGCGCAAACGGCGGCCGGCCACCTCACCCAGCAAGATGCCTCCACCGCGGAAACCGCCCTGGCCAAATTGCAGGCCGCGCTGGATGCCGGAGAGCAGGCGCAAGCTCAGGACCAGAGCCTGCTCGACGCGCTGCTGGCCTTGCCGCCCGGAACGGCGGTTGCGCTGGTGCCGCCTGATGTCACGGCGATACCTGGCACAAAGGTGAACCAGGCCATCGCCACTCTCGCCATGCGCCGGCCGGACCTTCTGGCTCTGCGCTTTGGCTACACCCAGGCGGATGAAAAACTCCGCGCCGCGATCGCCAGCCAGTTCTTACCCATCAGCCTGGGCACGCAAGGCGGGCGGGATACCTCCGGCGTTATCACCGCCGGGCCACTGGTCACGCTGTCTCTGCCTTTGTTCAACCGTAACCAGCCCGCGATCAAAACCGCTGAGGCCACGCGCGCCGCCCTGCGCGCGGAATACGAAGCCAGCCTCGCCGATGCCCAGAATGGTGCTGAAGCCCTGCGTCACACCATCACGCTGTTGCAAGCGCAGTCCGCCCAGGCCGACCAAGCCGCCGCACAGGCCGCCACGATCGCCGCCGATGCGCGCAAGGCTTTTAGCTCTGGCGGCCTGGATGCAAGGGGGGAAACCGATCTCATCATCGCCGCAGGAGAACGGCAGCGTGATGCGCTCCAGCTCCACACCGCGTTACAGACGGCCGAACTCTCGCTTGCCGCGCTGCTCGGTTTTGGGCTGCCACCCATGGCCCCACCGAAACAAAATTAGAAACCTGCCGCTCTCTCCATTTCCGGTTCAAGCTACGTGCCTGAAGACGGCTGCCCTGCTTTGGTATATGTGCCTGAAGGAGTACGGATCAGCGTATAAATCTGACGGATACCCAGATGAGCGCAAATATTGAACAGGGCTTGTCGGCTGCTGAAGCCGCAAAGCTATTGCAGCAATTCGGAGCGAATGCCGTTGCCGACACCTCCGAAAGCTGGCCGCATGCGCTGGCAACAAAACTCTGGGCGCCATTACCCTGGCTGCTGGAAGCAACGATTCTGCTGGAGTTGTTTCTTGGCCACGGCCCGCAGGCTTTGATTATTTCGGTACTTCTGATTTTCAATGCCGTTCTTGGAATGACCCAGGAGGCCCGCGCCAAAGACGCGGTTGCGGCGCTGAGGCAGACGCTCGCGGTTACGGCCTCGGTTCGGCGCGATGGCCTCTGGACGCGCATTGATGCGTCTGGGCTGGTACCCGGAGACCTGGTGAAACTGGCGCTCGGCGCGGTGGTGCCTGCCGACACAAAAATCAACGCGGGGAGCGTGCTGGTCGATCAATCGATGCTCACGGGAGAATCCCTGCCGGTTGAACGTAAACCGGGGGATCTCGCCTATGCCGGCGCGATGATACGTCAGGGTGAAGCGACCGGAGTTATTGTGGCGACCGGCGCGCGCACCTATTTCGGCAAGACCGCCTCGCTGGTGCAGGATGCGCACGGCGTCAGCGGTGAGCAGCGCGCGGTTTTGGCGGTGGTTCGGGATCTTGCCTTGATCAACGGAATCGTCGTGCTGGCGATGCTGGTCTATGCCCATGCGATCGGCCGGACATTCGACGAATCCGTGCCGTTGGTGCTGACCGCGCTACTGGCCTCTATCCCGGTCGCGCTGCCCTCGACATTCACGCTCGCCGCCGCCCTTTCGGCCCGGCGGCTGGTACGCGGTTCCGTGCTGCCGACAAGGCTCGCTGCAATCAACGAGGCCGCGACGATGAGCCTGCTTTGTTCGGACAAGACCGGCACACTGACGCAGAACGCGCTGTCGATCCACGGTATCGTGGGTTTCGGCGGTGCCGCTGAGGAGGCTGTGCTGGCCGCCGCCGCCGCCGCCTCGTCCGATGGCGGTGATCCGGTGGATCAGGTGATAATCGACGCCGCGCGGGCTAGGGGGCTGGCCGTGCCAACCGTGGTGGTTTTTGCGCCCTTCGATCCGGCCCGGAAATACGCCGAAGCGAGACTCGCCGATGGCGATCTGCTCCGTAAAGGAGCGCTCGGAGCGCTGCTATCCGTGCCGCTATCCCCCGAACAGGAGAATGCCCGCAAACAGCTCACCGAAGCGGGCTGCCGGATTCTTGCCGTCACACAAACCAATGCCACCACAACTATTCTGCTCGGATTGCTGGGTCTCGGCGATCCACCTCGCGAGGACGCCGCGAGCCTGATCACCGCCCTGCATGATCTTGGCGTACGTGTGGTCATGGTAACCGGCGATGCGCCGGAAACGGCCGCAGTCATCGCCAAAGCCGTTGGTATAACGGGCGGTGTCTGTGATTCGGCAGCACTCGAGAAACTCACCGCGCCAGATGATTACGGCGTATTTGCCGGTGTATTTCCAGAACAGAAATTCCGCTTGGTAAAGCTGTTTCAGCGCGATGGCCATGTGGTCGGCATGTGTGGCGATGGCACCAATGACGCCCCAGCGCTGCGTCAGGCGCAAATGGGTATCGCCGTCTCAACGGCCACCGATGTCGCCAAGGCGGCGGCAGGACTGGTGCTGACTTCGCCGGGGCTGGGCGGCATTCTCGATGCGATCCGTGAGGGGCGCGCGGCCTTCCACCGCATCCGAACCTATACACTCTCAATGGTGGTCCGGAAAATCGCGTTTGTGCTCTATCTCGCACTGGGCCTGGTAATTACGGGGCATGCTGTATTAACGCCGCTGCTGATGGTCTTGCTGCTGATCGTTAATGACTTTCTGACCATGGCAATTACCACGGATCGTGCTTTGCCCTCTTCTCATCCCCGGCATTGGCGAATTGGCCGGATCATCGGCGAAGGCGGAATTTATGGGCTCGCAACGCTCGGCTATGCCACGCTGATGTTGCAAGTCGGACGCGGCTTCTGGCATTTGCCTCTGCTGCAGATTCGAACGCTTTCATTTTTAACCCTGATGCTGGCGATCCAGGCAAGCGTCTATGTCATCCGCGAGGAACGCTGGTTCTGGTCGTCGGCGCCGAGCATCTGGTTGGCAGGCGCGACGGCCGCCATGGTTGCCTTCAGCCTTTTTGTCGCGGGGTTCGGCATACTGATGGCGCCGCTTAGCTGGAATATCCTTGGCGCGATCATTGCCAGCGTTTTGCTTTTCACGCTGCTACTGGACCTGTTGAAACGTATTGTCTCCCAGTTTGAGCGGAAGATTTGGCAGGGCAATTCACCCTGCGACGAACCGGCCAAGCTTTGAGAATTGCCTCGCCACGAGCCGGGCTCTGTGTTTGGCGTCCCCGCCAAATAAGGTATGGAGGTGGCTGGCCAAATAGTCTCGGGGAGCCCCTTTCCGCAAGGCATTGCCCCCTACTGCTATAGCCCAAACGGTCATTGCTGCGCTTGCGCTCGCAATGGCGGTGGGTGGCGGTTTTCGTCAGCAAGCGGAAAATGAGTTGGCGAAACTGGTGCGGAAAGGCGTGGATGCCGGCGGCCTGCGCCGATATGACGCGGGGCGCAGGCACAGGGCGTGGCGCTTCCTTACGTATTCATCGCCTCGAAGAAATCATTATTCGTCTTCGAATATTTCAGCTTATCGAGCAAAAATTCCATGGCGTCGATGGTGCCCATCGGGTTGAGGATGCGGCGCAGGACCCACATTTTGGAGAGCACGCCTTTTTCGACCAGCAGCTCTTCCTTGCGGGTGCCCGATTTGGTGATGTCGATGGCCGGAAAAGTGCGCTTGTCGGAGAGTTTGCGGTCGAGGATCAGCTCGGAATTGCCGGTGCCCTTGAACTCTTCGAAAATGACCTCATCCATGCGGCTGCCGGTGTCGATGAGGGCTGTCGCGATGATGGTGAGCGAGCCGCCTTCCTCGATGTTGCGGGCGGCGCCGAAGAAGCGTTTCGGGCGTTGCAGGGCGTTGGCGTCCACACCGCCCGTTAAAACCTTGCCCGACGAGGGGACGACGGTGTTATAGGCGCGCGCGAGGCGGGTGATGCTGTCCAGCAAAATCACCACGTCGCGCTTATGCTCGACCAGGCGCTTGGCTTTTTCCAGCACCATTTCGGTGACCTGCACATGGCGGGTGGCGGGTTCGTCAAAGGTGGAGGCGACGACCTCGCCCTTCACGGAGCGGGACATGTCGGTAACCTCCTCGGGCCGCTCATCGATGAGCAGCACGATGAGGAAGACCTCCGGATGGTTTTTGGAAATCGAGGCCGCGATATTCTGCAGCATCACGGTTTTGCCGGTGCGCGGCGGGGCGACCACGAGGGCGCGCTGGCCCTTGCCGATGGGGGCGACCAGGTCGATGACGCGCGAGGTGTTGTCCTTCTGCTGGCCCTTCACCAATGGTTCGGCGACCTCGACCTCCATTTTCAGACGGGAGGTGGGGTATAAAGGCGTGAGATTGTCAAAATTGATGCGGTGCTTGACCGCATCCGGGTGCTCGAAATTGATCTTGTCGACCTTGACCAGGGCGAAATAGCGCTCGCCTTCCTTGGGCGCGCGAATCTCGCCATCCACCGTATCGCCGGTGCGGAGTGAAAAACGGCGCACCTGGGCGGGGGAGACATAGATATCCTCCGGGCCGGGCAGGTAATTGGCCTCCGGGTTGCGCAGGAAGCCAAAGCCGTCGGGCATGATTTCCAGCGTGCCGTCGCCATGGATGGACTGGTCGTTCTCGGCATGGGCCTTGAGAATGGCGAACATCATGTCCTGCTTGCGCAGGGAGGAGGCGTTCTCGATCTCCAGCTCCTCGGCGAGGTTCAGCAGGTCGGTGGGGGTTTTTGCCTTGAGTTCGGCGAGATGCATGGGAAATCCAATGGCCGCTATGGAGCGCGGCGGAGATACGGGATGGAATATACGGACCAGAAGGACTCGGGTCGGTTAAGGCGCGAATGGCCTGGAGGTGTAATGGTGATTTATTCAGCAAAGGTCAAGCAGCCGCTTTTGAAAAGCGGCGCAAAACTTTTTTGCCCCAGCAATGCGGGTGTGACCCTCCCGTAATGCCGGCGTTAGGACGGGAGGCGTGAGGTATTACTTATGGTAATTATATACTTGACTAAGTAGGTCACGGAATTGTGATTATAGGCATATCAACAAGCCTATTGAAATTGGCTTGTTTATATGCCTATGTAGGGTCGTCGCAACCCGACCCTACAGGAGCAACTCTATGACGGACGCTACCACCAGCAGCAGCAACTTCAACCCCGCTGCCGTACTCAACGACCTTCTTTCTCGGGCAAACGGACTGGTGCTGTGTATCAATGAAGCGTTGGCAGCCTTAAACAATACAGAGTTCAAGGTTCCCGGCGAGACAACCGACTATGCCGCTTACCGCAAAGACCGCCGAGAAGATGGACCGCTTTCCGATCTTGGCAAAGATGTCATGCTCAGTCTTTTGAAGCTGGGACTAACCGATGAAGAAGTCGGCATACGTATGAAGATCAGCCCTAACGGTGTCGCCGAAAGACGACGGCGATGGGGACGAGCCTACGCTCAGAAGGGGTAGGATTGAGCGCCCGGGGGCTGAACTGCTACCGGGCGCCCGTTCTCAGACGGAGTTGGTTTGGATTTCCAGGCGGTTTCCAACTACAGATTGCCACTTAGTCAAGTATATAGTTGCCTTACTTATCCCGGAAATGCGTTTCCCTGGTTTCGATAGCCGCCTGCGCCGCGGCGAGCCGGGCCACCGGCACGCGGTAGGGGGAGCAGGATACATAGTCGAGCCCAACCGACTCGCAGAAGGCGATGGAGGCGGGGTCGCCGCCATGCTCGCCGCAGATGCCGAGTTTGAGCTTGGGTTTGGTGGCGCGGCCCTTTTCGGCGGCGATGCGCACCAGGGCGCCGACGCCCTCGACATCGATGGAGACGAACGGGTCTTTCGCGAAAATACCCTGCTCGACATAGGCGGGCAGGAACTTGCCGGCATCATCGCGCGAGAGGCCGAAGGTGGTCTGCGTCAGGTCGTTGGTGCCGAAGGAGAAGAAATCCGCGGCCTGGGCGATCTGGTCGGCGGTGAGGGCGGCGCGGGGCAGCTCGATCATGGTGCCGACCGAATATTCGATACTCTTGCCAGTCTCCTCGAACACCGCTTTGGCGACGCGCTCCACCTGGGCACGGGTAATGTCCAGCTCGCGCTTGCTGCCGACCAGCGGGATCATGATCTCGGGCACGGGGGCTTTGGCGGTCTTGGAAACCTCCACCGCCGCCTCGAAAATGGCGCGGGCCTGCATCTCGTAGATTTCCGGGTAGCTGACGCCGAGGCGACAGCCGCGATGGCCGAGCATCGGGTTGGTCTCGGACAGCTCCTCGGCGCGCTCGCGGATGGCCGCCTCGCTCATGCCAAGGGCTGCCGCCACTTCCGAAAGCTCGGCTTCGCCATGCGGCAGGAATTCATGCAAAGGCGGATCGAGCAGGCGGATGGTGACGGGAAGCCCTTCCATGATGCGGAAGAGCGAGCAGAAATCATCGCGCTGGAAGGGCAGGAGCTTGGCGAGTGCGGCGCGGCGGCCGGCCTCGTCCTTGGCCATGATCATCTGGCGCACGGCGGAGATGCGGGCAGGGTCGAAGAACATGTGCTCCGTGCGGCACAGACCAATACCCTCGGCGCCGAATTTTTTCGCGGTTTCGGCATCCAGTGGCGTTTCCGCATTGGTGCGGACTTTCAGGCGCCGGACCTGATCGGCCCAGCCCATGAGCGTGCCGAACTCGCCGGAGAGCTGCGGCTCGATCATCTTCACGAAGCCGGCGTAGATTTCGCCGGTGGAGCCGTCGATGGTCAGCACATCGCCGGCACGGAGCAAAATACCGCCGGCGGAGAGGGTCTGGGCGCCGTAATCGATGGAGATGGAGCCGGCACCGGCAACGCAAGGCCGGCCCATGCCGCGCGCCACCACGGCGGCGTGGCTGGTCATGCCGCCACGGGTGGTGAGCACGCCGCGGGCGGCGTGCATGCCGTGGATGTCCTCAGGGGAGGTTTCGATGCGGACGAGGATGACGTTTTCGCCCTTGGTGGCGCGCAGCTCCGCCTCATCGGCCGAGAACACGACAATGCCGGCGGCAGCCCCTGGCGAGGCGGGCAGGCCCTTGGCGAAAAGCTTCTTCTCGGCCTTGGGGTCCAGCATCGGGTGCAGGAGCTGGTCGAGCGAGGTCGGGTTCACGCGCATGATGGCGGTGTTGCGGTCGATCAGCCCTTCCTCGGCCATTTCCACGGCGATGCGCAAGCTGGCGGCGGCGGAGCGTTTACCGGCGCGCGTCTGCAGCATGTACAGCTTGTTCTGCTGTACCGTGAACTCGATATCCTGCATGTCCTTATAGTGTTTTTCCAGGATGGCGCGGGTGTTCTTGAGCTCGGCATAGGCCGCGGGCAAAGCTTGTTCCATACTGATCTCGCCGGGCTTGGCGTAAACCTGGCTGAGCGGGCGCGGGGTGCGGATGCCGGCCACCACGTCCTCGCCTTGCGCATTCACCAGATACTCGCCGTAGAACTCGTTGAGCCCGGTGGAAGGGTCGCGGGTGAAGCACACGCCGGTCGCGCAATCATTGCCCATATTGCCGAACACCATGGCCTGCACATTCACCGCCGTGCCCCAGTTTGCCGGGATGTCGTGCAGGCGGCGATACACATTGGCACGCGGGTTCATCCAGGAGCCGAACACGGCGGTGATGGCGCCCCAGAGCTGGTCCTGCGGTTCCTGCGGGAAGGGCTTGCCGATTTCTTCTTCCACCATGGCCTTGTAGCCTTCGACGACCTCCTGCCAATGCGCGGGGGTAAGGGCGGTATCCTCGGTCACATCGGCTTCGAGCTTGGCGTGCTCGATGATTTCCTCGAAACGGTGGTGGTCGACGCCGAGCACCACGGAGCCGTACATCTGGATGAAGCGGCGGTAGCTGTCCCAGGCGAAGCGCTCATCGCCGGAGCCGGCGGCGAGGCCGAGCACGGTGACATCGTTGAGGCCAAGATTGAGCACGGTGTCCATCATGCCCGGCATGGACACGCGGGCGCCGGAGCGCACGGAGACCAGGAGGGGCTTTTCACGATCGCCGAATTTGCGGCCGACGGCGGCCTCGATCCGCGCCAGGGCGACATCCACCTGCGCCTTCAGGTCCTGCGGATAGGTTTCATTATTATCGTAATAGGCGGTGCAGACTTCGGTGGTGATGGTGAAGCCGGGGGGGACGGGCAGATCGATGCTGGCCATCTCCGCCAGATTGGCGCCCTTGCCGCCGAGCAGGTTGCGCAGGGTGGCGTTGCCATCATTTTTACCAGCGCCGAAATCGTAAACCCATTTGGCCACTTTTTTGCTCCTCAACCTTCAATCTTAGAAAAATCAGCGACTTGGTGTACCGCGCCAACGAAACGAGCAAGCAATCGCAAGCGATTGCGGCGTAATTCCGGCTCCGGCGCGTTAACGGTCACTTTTTCGAAAAATGCATCCACGAGGCTGCGAAGTTTCGCGAGCCCCGCGATAGCCTGTGGGTAATTTTCAGCCTCGAAAGCCGGGACCGTTTCCCGCAGCACGAATTCCAGGCCGTCGCGGAATTCTTGCTCTTCCCTATCGGGCAATGGTCCAGCAACATAGTCTGCGGAATGCGGCCCGTCCTTGGCATTCTCGATTTTCAGGATGTTGGCCGCGCGTTTATATCCAGCGACCAGGTTCTTGCCGTCCTCGGTGCCAAGCATGGCGGAAAGCGTGTCAACCCGCTTCATCAGCCGGACGAGATCGTCATCCGATCCAGCGGCCAGTACGGCATCCAGGATGTCGAACCGCTTGCCCTCGCCGCGCAGCTTTACGCGCAGGCGCTCAATGATAAAGTCAAACAGCGTCTCATTGCCATTCATCAATGGTTTCAGGTTTAAGCGCAGCCCGTTTTCCCCATTTTCGAGGATGATGCGGATGATGCCGAGCGCGCAACGGCGTAGGGCGTAGGGATCGCCCGAGCCGGTAGGTTTCTCGCCAATACGGAAAAATTCGCGAAGCATGTCCAGTTTGTCGGCCAGGGCTACGGACATCGCGATAACGCCGGTGGGCACGTCATCGGAAGGGCCTTTCGGCTGGTAATGTGTTCTAATGGCCGGCCCAACAATGCGCCCATCCCAGCCGCGATAGCTATGCTCCGCATAGTAGCCACCCATAATACCTTGCAACTCGGGAAATTCGCCGACCATACCAGTGACCAGGTCGGCCTTCGCCAATCTCCCAGCCCATGCGGCTTGTGCTGCCTCGTAGCCATCAGCACCAAGGCATTCGGCGATTTCCTGTGCCAATGAGCTAATTCGCTCCGCACGTTCCCACTGCGTGCCGATTTTCGCGTGGAAGGTGATCTTTTCCAGCTTCGGGAGCAGTTCGTTCAACGGCACCTTCAAATCGAGGTCCCAGAAATGCCGTGCATCCGCCAGGCGTGCGCGCAGCACCCGTTCATTCCCCGCGATAATCGCCGCACCGCCATCCTCCGCCTCCAGGTTAGCGATAAACGCAAAATAGGGCGCGGGTTTGCCGTCTTTATGCCGCAGTGCAAAATATTTCTGGTTGATCCGCATGGAAAGCTCCCGAACCTCGGGCGGCAAGTCCATGAAATGACTGTCGATTTTGCCGATCAGCGGGACCGGCCACTCGACCAGGCCGGTGACCTCGTCGAGCAAGGCGTCGTCCGGCGCGATGCTCAGGCCGCGCGTGGCGGCGGTGGCGGCCAGGCCCTCGGCGATTTTGCGGCGGCGCTCATCCTGGTTGACGATGACGCGGTGCTCGCGGAGTTTTTCCTCCCAGACAGGCGCTGAGGAGACCGCAAATGGACCGGGCCCATGGATGCGATGACCCTCGGTCTCATTGCCAGCCGTGATCGGGCCGAGGGTGAAGGGGATCACCGCGCCATCGAGCAGGCAGATGATGCGGCGCAAGGGGCGGACCCAGGTAAAGGTGCCGCTGGCGCCCCAGCGCATGGATTTAGGCCAGGAGAATTTTTGCAAGACGGCGGGCAAGGCCTCCAACAACAGCGCGGCGGCGGGCACGGCGGCCAGGTTGCGGCGGAGCACATAATAGCCGGATTCCGCGACCAGCTCCTCGCGGGTGGCGCCGTGTTTACGCAGAAATCCGCTGAGTGCCTGTTCGGGGGCGGAATCGCGCGGGCCGCGCTCTTCCAGCGCCATGCCGGGTTTTTGCGCCGCAACCCGGGCGGCGATGGCGATGCGGCGGGGGCCGTAAAAGCTTTGCGTGCCCTCGACTTGCAGATCAGCGAACACAGGGGCCAGCAGGCGCTCCAGCTCCTGTGCCGCCTGCGCCTGCATCCGCGCCGGGATTTCCTCGGATAAAAGTTCCAGAAAAAACTCAGCCATTATTCGCCCGCCACCCAGGCTTCGGCGCAGGCTTTCGCCAGGTTGCGCACGCGGCCGATATAGCTGGCGCGCTCGGCGACCGAGATCACGCCGCGCGCATCCAGCAGGTTGAACAGATGGCTCGCCTTGATGCATTGGTCATAGGCCGGCAGCGCCAAAGCATGTCCCACCAGCGCGCCGCATTCTTCTTCCGCATCGGCAAAATGGCGCATCAGCATCGCGGTATCGGCATATTCGAAATTATGCGCTGAATACTCGCGCTCGGCGCGGAGGAACACATCACCATAGGTCACGCCGGCGCCGTTGAAGTCGATCTCATAAATGCTTTCGACCCCCTGCACATACATGGCGAGACGTTCCAGCCCGTAGGTCATCTCGAAGCTGGGATGCTCGACCGCGATGCCGCCGACCTGCTGGAAATAGGTGAACTGTCCCACCTCCATGCCGTCGCACCAGACCTCCCAGCCGAGGCCCCAGGCGCCGAGGGTGGGGCTTTCCCAGTCATCTTCCACAAAGCGTATATCGTGCAGGCGGCGGTCGATGCCGATGGCGTCATAGCTCGCCAGCAGCAGCTCCTGGGCATCGGCCGGGCTCGGCTTAATGATGACCTGATACTGATAATAATGCTGCAGCCGGTTCGGGTTCTCGCCATAGCGGCCATCAGAGGGCCGGCGGCAGGGCTGCACATAGGCGGCGCGCCAGGGTTTGGGGCCGAGCGCGCGCAAAGTGGTGGCGGGGTGAAACGTGCCAGCACCCATCTCCACGTCGTAGGGCTGCAGGATGACGCAGCCCTGGCGTGCCCAGAAATCGTGCAAGGTCAGGATGATATCCTGAAAGCTCTGAGCCCGGGGGCGGGAGGTGTGGACTGTCATGGACCCTTGTATAGAATGCGAAAACCTGTGGCGCCGCAGCAATACGGCGCTGCAACGCGAAGAGCAACCGCGAAGGATTTCAGCGTTGAGCAAAACCGCCGGATGGACGGCTGAGGATTTCATGGGCCTGTGGGCCGTAATCATCATCGGCGGGGGGGCGTTCGCCTTCCGGGAGCTGGCCATCGTGCCGCGCGCTACCGTGGGCATGTGCGCCGTGGCCAATGCTCCGGCAATATGCGTGCCGCGCGAGATGGTGCTGAAGGGGCAGTATTACGGGCTGTTCGGCTGGGCCGCGCTGGCGCTGGGGCTTGCGGCATTTTTCCGCGCCGGGCGGTTTGGCGGCGCGGTGGCGCTCGGCCTGGGGGTTGCCGCGGTGGTGAACTATAACGGCACGCAGGGGATTCTGGGCGCGTCTTTGGGGCTCATAGTCTGGCTGAGCGCCATGACCGGCCGGGCCGCGAAGGCCTAGGCCTTGCGCGTAATCTCGTAGAGCGCGACGGCACCGGCGGCCGACACATTCAGGCTCTCCATGCCGCCGGGCATGGCGAGGGCGCAGATCTCGTCACAGGTTTCGCGGGTGAGGCGGCGCATGCCTTCGCCCTCGCTGCCCAGCACCAGCGCCACGCGGCGCTTGCCGAAGCTGGGGCCGTGGAGCTTGGAGGGGGCGTGGCCATCCAGCCCCACCACCCAGAACTCGGCGGATTTCAGCACGATCAGGGCGCGGGCGATGTTGACGGTGCGGAGCAGCGGAATGGTTTCCAGCGCGCCGGAAGCGGCTTTGGCCAGGGCGCCGGTTTCCTCGGGCGCGTTGCGGTCCTGGGCGATGACGGCACATGCCCCAAAGGCCTGGGCCGTGCGCATCAAGGCGCCGACATTGCGCGGGTCGGAGATCTGGTCGAGCACGAGCACCGGGCCGGGCTGCTTCAATGCATCCAGCAAAGCCGGCGACGAAAGCTGGTCGGTAAGCAAGGCGATGCCCTGGTGGACGATGCCGGAGCCCTGGCGGGCGCCGAGCAGCTGATCAATTTTGTCGCGCGGCGTGATTTCCGGGGCAATCGGCCAGGGGGTTGGGCATTCGGCGGCCAGAGCGGCCTGCGCTTCCTCGGTGATGACGAGGCGGCGGAACAACCGTGCCGGGTTTTGCAAGGCCGCCGCCACGGCATGCGTGCCGTAGAGCCAGACGGCGCCCGAAGGTGTGGCCGGCGCGCGGCCCGGCTCGCCCCGGCCGCGCTTATTTTCGCCGCGCTTATTTTCGTCCCGGTTGTCCCGGCCTTGCGGCCGGGAGGCGGGGCGTTCGGGCCGGCCAGCACCTGGCCCTGTGTTCTGGTTCACGCTTTGCCCGGCGCTTTGCATAACGCTCTGGCCGGGCAGGCTGAGGCGGTTTTCGCTCGGCGCGCGCGGCGGCTGGCGCTCGGGATGCGCTTTATGGCCCTGCCGCTGGCTTGGCTTTCCGGGGCGCGAAGTCTCTCCGGGGCGGCCGGTTTTGCCATGAGGCGGGCGGTTCTGGGTCATGCGTTCCTCACTATATCCGTGCTGTTGCGTTGACAACCAAGCCCGATTCAGAGAAAGGGGGCGGCAACGGAAGGGTGCCCGAGTGGCTAAAGGGGGCGGACTGTAAATCCGCTGGCGTGCGCCTACGTTGGTTCGAATCCAACCCCTTCCACCAAGGCCATTCCCAAATGCACTCTGCTGGGGCATCTGAC
>JAKBAV010000008.1:41077-46037 GCA_021826225.1 Pseudomonadota bacterium
CAACGGAAGGGTGCCCGAGTGGCTAAAGGGGGCGGACTGTAAATCCGCTGGCGTGCGCCTACGTTGGTTCGAATCCAACCCCTTCCACCAAGGCCATTCCCAAATGCACTCTGCTGGGGCATCTGACGCGCATCTTCTGCGCTCCGGTGCTCACGGCCAGATGGCGGCTCCGCGCCGGTGCTCGAATCTGCACGCCAGCTCCCCCACCCTAGCATATTTTGGAACGGTCTTGGCGCAACGTCTTGTCGGCGACGGGTGTTTACTTGGCGTTGCCTTATGCCCTATCCATGCGCCCATGCGGGTGTAGCTCAACGGTAGAGTCCTAGCCTTCCAAGCTAGTTGTGCGGGTTCGATTCCCGTCACCCGCTCCAAAAGTCCACCTCTTTCGCCAACGCAAAAGCGCCCGCGATAAGGAGGTGAGACTTGACATAACCCGCGCCAGAGTGTGGAAGGCGCTTTCCGTGCTGGTACGGATAGGGGCGTAGCTCAATTGGCTAGAGCGCCGGTCTCCAAAACCGGAGGTTGAGAGTTCGAGACCCTCCGCCCCTGCCATCCCCGCCAGCATGTTCATGTGGTTTTTCGGGCTGTTTCTCTGGCTGGCTTTGGGAGTTTGGTTTTGGCGTTCAACCTGGTGAAATTTGCCCGTGAAGTGCGGGTCGAGGCGGGTAAGACCACTTGGCCGTCCCGCCGGGAGACCCTGCAGACCACGGGGCTCGTGCTCGCCATGGTGATCATCACCGCGCTGTTCTTCCTCGTGGTCGACCAGAGCATCGGCTTTGCCATGCGCTTGCTGTTCGGCGTCGGTTCTTAAGGATTTATTTGATGGCCAAGCGTTGGTACGTGCTGCACGTCTATTCGGGTTTCGAGAAGAAAATCTCGCAGCAGATCAAGGAGCAGGCCGAGCTGAAGGGCCTGGCTGACCAGATCGGCGATATCGTCGTGCCGACGGAAGAGGTCATGGAAGTGCGCCGCGCCCAGAAGGTGAACACGGAACGCAAATTCTTCCCCGGTTATGTGCTCATTCATATGGATATGTCGGATGATGCCTGGCATCTCGTGAAGGATGTGCCCAAGGTCACCGGCTTTCTGGGCAATAAGCACAAGCCCAGCCCGATTACCGATGCCGAGGCCGAGCGCATCATGAAGCAGCAGCAGGAAGGCACGGAAACGCGCCGCCCGGCTGTCATCTTCGAGATCGGCGAGCAGGTCCGCGTTGCCGATGGCCCGTTCACCAGTTTCAACGGCGTGGTCGAGGATGTCGACGAGGACAAGGCGCGCGTGAAGGTCATGGTGTCCATCTTTGGCCGCCCCACCCCGGTGGATCTGGAATACGCGCAGGTGGAGAAACTTTAACGGGGTTGCAATCGGGGTTCGGGCGCTTATCTGCAGCGTCACCAGGCGCAGATGTGCCGCCCGGCGCGCGTGGCACGGAATATCGTGGCGCGGAATATAAGGTGGCCTAAGCTTGTCGATATCGCTGTTTTCCAAAAGGGCGTTGGGGGTTGTCGCCGCGCTGCTGGTTGTCGCCGCGCTCATCATCTGGCTCGTGCAGTATCTCCTCACCGGGCAGTATTTCATCGGCACGGATGATGCCTATATCGCCGCCGATTCCAGCCTGATCGCCGCGAAGATCAGCGGTTATGTCAGCACCGTGGACGTGCTGCAGGACCAGAAGGTGAAGCAGGGGCAGCTGCTCGTCACCATCGATGCGCGGGACTACACCAATGCCGCCCAAGTGGCCGATGCGGCGGTGGCCAATGCGCGGGCCGGCCTGGCGCTGCAGCAGTATAAAATCCAATCCGCCGCCGCCACGCTGCAGGCGGACAAGGCGCGTGCGGCGTTTGCCGCGCGGAATGAGCAGCGTTATGCCAGCCTGACGAAAACCGGCGCCTCGACCCGCCAGCAGGCGGAGCAGGCCAATACCGATCTGGCGGCCGTGGACGCGCAGATGGCGGCCGATAACGCCAATGAACAGGCGGCCCAGGCCGAGGTGGATGTGTTGCAGGCGGCGCTGGACAAGGCTCTGGCGCAGGCGGCGCAGGCGCATCTGAACCTTTCGCATACCCAGATACGCGCGCCTTTCGATGGCGTGGTCGGCAACAAGACCGTGGCGGTGGGCGACTACCTGCAGCCGGGCGCGCAGATCATGGCGGTGGTGCCGCTGGGCCAGGTTTATGTTGTGGCCAATTACAAGGAAACCCAGATCACCCGTATCCGCCCCGGCCAGCACGTCAGCCTGGTGGTCGATGCCTATCCCGGCCTGAAGGTGACCGGCCATGTGGACAGCATCTTCCCCGCCTCGGGCCAGGAATTCGCGCTTCTGCCGCCCGATAACGCGACCGGCAATTTCACCAAGATCGTGCAGCGCGTGCCGGTGAAAATCCTGCTCGACCTGACCCCGGCATTGATCGGCAAGCTCCGGCCGGGCATGTCCGTGGAGCCGGAAATCGACACCCGGCCGTGAGCGCGGCCGTGAGCGGGACGGCGGGCGGGGCGGATGGCATTCCGCTGAAAAACCGGATTGCCGTGTTCGGCGCGCTCATCGGCGCCTTTATGGCCGTGCTCAACATCCAGGTCGTCAACACCTCGCTGCCTGATATCCAGGGCGGCATCGGTGCAGGGCTTGATGATGGCGGCTGGATATCCACCTCCTATCTGGTCGGCGAAATCATCGTCATCCCGCTTTCCGGCTGGCTGTCCACGGTGTTTTCATTGCGCCGCTACCTTATCGTCAATACCGCCTTGTTCCTGTTTTTCTCGGTGGCGTGCGGCCTTGCCAGTAATTTTCCGGAAATGGTGGTGCTGCGGGCATTGCAGGGGTTTTCCGGCGGGGTGCTCATCCCGCTTTCGCTGTTCTGCGTCATCACCCTGCTGCCCGAGCGGGCCCGGCCCGTGGGGTTCTCGCTCTTCGCGCTCACCGCCACATTCGCGCCGGCCATCGGCCCCACCATTGGCGGGGCGATTACCGATATCTATGGCTGGCGCTATATTTTTTTCCTCAACCTGGTGCCCGGCGCCATCATGCTCACGGCGCTGATCTGGGCGCTGGCGCCGGCACCCATGCAGCTTGGCAAATTCTGGTCAGGCGACTGGCCGGGCGTTGCCAGCATGGCGGTCGGGCTGGGGACGCTGCAGGTGGTGCTGGAGGAGGGCAACAAGGATGACTGGTTCGGCTCACCCTTCATCCTGCATCTGACCGTTATTTCCGCCGTGTCGCTGGCGCTGTTTCTGGTGCAGGAGCTGCGGCCGGGCAATGCCGCGCCGCTTGTCAATCTGCGCCTGTTCGCGCGGCGCAATTTCGGCGTTGTCAGCATCGCCAATTTCCTGCTCGGCTTCACGCTCTATTCGGCGGTGTATCTCATCCCCATCTATCTTGCGGTGGCGCATGGCTACAGCGCGCGCCAGGCCGGCATGGTGATGCTGTGGATCGGCCTGCCGCAACTCGCCATCATCCCCTTCATGCCGTTCCTGATGCGCCGGATCGACCCGCGTTATATACTGGCTTTCGGCTTCGCGCTGTTCGCGGTCAGCTCCTTCATGAACATGAATCTGGGGCCTAATGACGCGGGGCCGCAAATGCTGATCCCCAACCTCATCCGCGCACTGGGTCAGGCCTGCGTGTTCCCGCCGATCACCATGATCGCCACGGCCGGGATTCCGGGGCGCGATTCCGGCTCGGCTTCGGCACTGTTCAACATGCTGCGGAATCTGGGCGGGGCGGTCGGCATCGCCACGGTGCAGACCTATGTCACCAATCGCGAGAAATTCCATTCCGCGATCATCAACCCCGCGGTGAGCCTGCTCGCCCCCGCCACCCAGGCGAGGCTGGACGGGTTGCAGGCCTATTTCATGGCACATGGCATGACGGACCCGGCCGGCGCGCGGGCCCAGGCCATCCAGCTGGTCGGGCGCCTCATCCGCCTGCAAGCGGATTATTTCGCCTATGGCGATGCGTTCGCCCTGCTGGGCGTGGCCATGACGGTGGCCTGCGTTTCGACATTTTTCCTCGGCCGCCTCAAAGGGCCGGGGGCACCAGGCGGCCACTGAGCGGCGGCGGTGCCGCGGATATTGATACACATCATGGCCGCATGGTTGATTTTATTGTGAAAAACCTCCCGATACGGTTGCGCCCGCCGGTTCCGGATCTTGTCCATCCCCGGTATCCGCGTAAAAGCTGTAGGCAAGTCTTGGCTAAACTGGAGGAACGAAAATGTCCCGAGTAGCATTGGTCACCGGCGGAACACGCGGTATCGGCGCCGCCATCAGCACCGCCCTTAAAAAAGCCGGACGCACCGTGGTTGCGAGCTATGCCGGCAATGTCGCGGCGGCCGAGGCTTTCCATAAGGAGCACGGCATCGAGGTCATCAAATTCGATGCCGGTAATTTCGCTGAATGTGAGAAGGCGGTGCAGGATATCGCCAGCCGGATCGGGCCGATCGAGATCCTCGTGAACAATGCCGGCATCACGCGCGATGCCGTGATCGGCAAGCAGAGCCGCGAGATGTGGGATGCGGTGATCGACACTAATCTCGGTTCCTGCTTCAACCTGTGCAAGCTGACCTTCGATGGCATGAAGGCCAAGAAATTCGGCCGCATCGTCAATATCGGGTCGATCAACGGCCAGGCCGGGCAGTACGGGCAGGTGAACTACGCCGCCGCCAAATCCGGCATCCATGGCTTCACCAAAGCCCTGTCGCAGGAAGGGGCGCGTTACTCCATTACCGTGAACGCCATCGCGCCGGGCTATGTGGATACTGAAATGGTGCGCGCCGTGCCGCCGGACGTGCTGGAGAAGATCATCGCCAAAATCCCGCGCGGGCGCCTTGGCACCGCCGAGGATATCGCCCGCGGCGTGGTGTTCCTCACCGCCGATGACGCCGATTTCGTCACGGGTTCGACGCTGTCGATCAATGGCGGGCAGCATATGTATTAAGGCCGCCGGATGGCGGGTAATGCCCCG
>JAKBAV010000081.1 GCA_021826225.1 Pseudomonadota bacterium
TAGAGCGCATCGGTTTTCGGCACCGGCGCCAGCGTGTCCAGGGCGTTCTGCATCTGCACCGGCGTGGCCGGGGCGTTGCCGGCATTGGTCTGGGTATCGGCCAGCAGCAGCCGCGCCGCCGTCAGATCCGGGCGCAGCGTGAGGGCGAAGCGCAGAAACGCGGTCCGCAGCAGCACCGCCTGTGGCTGGGTGAGCGCGCCGGCCAAGGTCAGGTAAGCCTCGGCCATGCCGTCAGTCGCCGTGCCGATGACCGGCTTGTCGAGCTGGGTTGCCAGCGCCGGCAGGGCGATGGCAAGGTCCGGATGGTTCGCCACCAGCGCCGAGAGCACCGCCATGGCCTGGCCATTCTGCCCCTGCCGCGCATCCCAGCTCGCCAGCACCTGCGCCAGACGCAGATTGGGCTGGCTGGCATCCACCGCGCCATAAAGCTGCGCCGCGTTCTTGGTATCGCCCGCGGCATCGGCGATGAGTGCCGCGTTGAGCACATAAACCGAGCCGAACCCGTCATCGTTGAACGAAGGGCCGAGCCCGTTCAGCGCCCCCTGCTCATCGCCCTGGCCGAATTGCGCCCAGGCAATCAGCAGCGGCTTGATCAGCCCGGTCAGGTCATCCGGCGGCAGGCTGGTGAATATTTTCTGCGCCCGGGCGAAATCCCCCTGCTGCGCCGCCTGGTTGCCGAGCAGCAGCGTGGCCAGCGCGTTCTGTGGCATACGCGGCGCCAGGGCGGTGGCGCTGGCATCGCCCGAGAGCACGCCCGCCATGAAACCCTGGGCGAGCAGCGCCGGATCATCCGGCCGCCCGCGCAGCGCGATGCCGTAATACCGCGCCGCCGCCGCCGGATTGCCTGTATCATCGGCATAACGCGCCGCGAGATACGCGCCGAAAGCCGGGTCGGGCCGGGCGGGCCCGCCGAAAGCCGGGCCAAGCGACCCGGCGGCGCAGGCCGAGAGGAGGATGCACAGAATGGCGGCACCACGGCGGCCAGGCAGCGTGTTGAGCTTCATGCCGCATGGTGTAGCAGCGCCACCCGGCCCCGGCAAAGCCGGGCATGCGCTTGTGGCCGCCCGGGCGTTACGATAGCCTGGGCTCCATGGCGCAAGCGTTCGAGGCTGTTACACAGGGCATTACCGTGCGGGTTCAGGTGTTCTACCTGGCGGAGCAATCCGAGCCGGATGCGGCCGCGTATAAATGGGCCTATCATGTCACCATCATCAATGCCGGCGCCGCCACAGTGCAGCTGCTCCGCCGTAGCTGGCACATTACTGACGCGCATGGCCGCGTCCAGCATGTCCATGGCGAGGGGGTGGTCGGCCAGCAGCCGGTCCTGCATCCCGGCGAGATGTATGAATACACCTCGGGCACGCCGCTTGCCACGCCCTCCGGCTTCATGACCGGCCAGTACCACATGCAGGCCTTGCCCTCCGGCGATGCGTTCGACATCGCGATTCCGGCCTTCAGCCTCGACAGCCCGCACCAGAACACCAGCCTGCATTAACCCAGCTGTTTTACGTGGCATGCCGGGCTCTGGATCATGTGCCGTGAGCATCCGGCGCGTATTCCTGGGTTGCGGGATTTGTCCCTTGCCCATAGTGATATCCCTGGGTTCAGATGGGCCCCATGCAATCCAGGGAGAAACCCGTGAACGTTCACACCCCCGCCGGCAAGCTCGCCAAAACCGGCAAGTCCGCCCGCGGCACCAAAAAGCCGAGCCGCGAGGAAGCCGAGGCCGCCATCCGCGTATTGCTGCGCTGGGCCGGCGAGGACCCGGAGCGCGAAGGCCTGCGCGACACCCCCGCCCGCGTCGCCCGCTCCTACGAGGAATTCTTCAAGGGCTACGCGCAAGACCCGGTCGCCCTGCTCGCCCGCACCTTCGAGGAAATCGAAGGCTATGATGAAATGGTCGTGCTGCGCGACATCCGCGTGGAAAGCCATTGCGAGCATCACATGGTGCCCATCATCGGCCGCGCCCATGTCGCCTATCTTCCCGGCAGCCGCGTCGTCGGCATCTCCAAGCTCGCCCGCGTGGTGGATGCCTACGCGCATCGCTTCCAGATCCAGGAAAAAATGACGGCGCAGATCGCCAACACCATCCAGGAGGTGCTGCAGCCGCGCGGCGTCGCCGTGGTCATCGAGGCCAACCATCAATGCATGTCCACCCGCGGCGTGCACAAGCCCGGTGCCTCCATGGTCACCAGCCGCATGCTCGGCGCCTTCCGTGACGATCCCTCGACCCGCAAGGAATTCCTTTCCATCATCGCCTCGCGGAGCTGCGAAGCCGTCTGACCCGCCAGGGGCTGCTGGCGGGGCGCGCCGGTTCGCGGTATCTGGCCCCGGCAGGAGCCCTTGCAGAGGATTTCCTGACAGGAGCCCGCCATGCCGCCATCCACCAACCCTCAAGTGCCCGGCTCGCAAGCCGGCTCGCCGCGCAACCGCCGCCTCGTCGCCGCGTGGCTGTTTCTCCTCGCCTTCATGATCTGGATCATGGCCGGCATTGGCGGCTACACGCGCGATACCGGCTCAGGCCTCTCGATCATGGACTGGGACCCGATCATGGGCACCCTGCCGCCGCTCTCGGCCGCCGCCTGGAACGCCGTCTTCGCCAAGTACCAGACCATCTCGCAGTATAAACTCCTGCATCACGGCATGAATCTCGCCGGCTTCAAGCAGATTTTCTGGCCGGAATACATTCACCGCCTGTGGGGCCGGCTGATGGGTGTGGTGCTGCTCGTCCCCCTCATCGCCTTCGCCGCCACCGGGCGCATCGAAAAACGCCTGATTCCCTGGCTGGTGCTGCTCTTCATCCTGGGCGGGCTGCAGGGCGCCATCGGCTGGTTCATGGTCAGCTCTGGCTTCTTCGCCAATTCCGTCGCGGTCGAGCCCTGGCGTCTGTCGCTGCATTTTTTCGCCGCCATGTTTCTGCTGGGTGCCGTGCTGTGGACAGCCCTGACCGTGCAATCCCCCAGCCCCGCCTGTCATCCCCATACCAGAACCCTGCGGCGCCTCACCCTCGCCGCCTTCCTGCTGCTGCTGCTGGCCATGTTCGGCGGCACCTTCGTCTCCGGCATCCACGGCATCACCGCCTTCGATCCGGCCAAGGGCATAGGCACCGGCCAACCCCCCGCCGGCTGGCCATTCAGCGGCATTTTTTCGGACACCGCGACCATCATCTTCGACCACCAGCTCCTCGCGGTCATCGCCACCCTCGCCATCCTCACCGTCACGGTCCAGACCCTGCGCCGCGGTGCCCCCGCCCCGGTGCGTGATGCCGCGCTGGCCGCGGGCGGCCTCGTCATCCTGCAATTCCTCCTGGGCTTCGCGGCGCTGATGTCGAAAATGCTCGATCTCGGCGTGGTGCATCAGATGAACGCGATATTGCTGCTCGGCTGCCTGCTGCTGCTGCTGCACCGGCTGCGCGGCGCCACCCCATGAAAGCCGCCCTGCGGCAGGACCGTGTACTGGGCAACTGGTGCCTGATCCTTGCCGTCATGCTGTTCGGCATGGTCATCGGCGGCGGCCACGCCCGCACCATCGGCGCCGGTTTTTCCATCCAGGTCTGGCGCCCGTTCACCGGCTTCATCCCACCCCGTAACGCCGCCGACTGGTCATATCTGTTCGGCCTGTTCCAAAAAACCGCGCTCTATCAATCCCACCCCATCAGCCTCGCGCAGTACAAAACCCTGTTCTGGCCGATGTTCATAGACCGCTGCTGGGGCCGACTGATGGCGCTCGCCTTCCTGCTCCCCTTCGCCTGGTTTTTCGCCACCGGCCGGCTGCGCGGCAAGGCCGCCTTATGGATGCTGTTCATCTTCGGCCTTGGCGCCGCCCAGGCGGTGTATGGCTGGTACATGGTGGAACAGGGGCTGAAGCCCGGCGTGCTCACCCCGCCGCCGCTCTGGGCCGGCCCGCATCTCGGCGCCGCCATGCTGATCCTGCTCCTGGAGCTCTGGACCGGGCTGAGCTTCCGCAATCCCGTCCCGGCGCCGCTGCCGGGCCTTGCCGCCTTGCGCGCCATGCTCACCGCCAGCGTGGTCCTCATCTGGTTCACCATGCTGCTGGGCGGGCTGGTCGCCACCGCCAACGCCCTGAACGTGTATAACAGCTTCCCCACCATGGATGGCCATTGGCTGCCGCCGGGCATGTTCGCCGCGCATCCGTTCTGGCTGAATTTCATCACCAACAAGGGCACGGTGCAGTTCACCCACCGGCTATTCGCCACCATCACCGCGCTCACCGTGCTCGTCACCGCCATCAGCGGCCTGCGCGCAACCCTGCCGCCCGCTTTGCGCGACCTGTTTCTCCTCCTCGCCGGGCTGGTGGCGTTGCAATATCTGCTGGGCATGACCACCATCGTGCTGGGCAGTGCCGGTCTCGGCTATGTGCATGAGCTGAATGCCGTGCTGCTCTTCGCCACCGCCATCGCCGCGCGCCACCAGCTGCGCGGCGCCACGGTACAACCCGGCGCCCGAAACCTAGCCCAAGGAGCCCTTACATGACCGCCGCACTGGACACCGCCGCCCGCCTGTTCCACGGCAATGAGGGGCTCGACCCCGAAGCCGCCGCGCGCGTCATCGCCCCCGCCCTCGACAATACCGATGACGGCGAGCTGTTCCTCGAATACCGCGAATCCGAATCCATCTCGCTCGATGACGGCCGCATCCGCGCCGCCAGCTTTGACACGCGCCGTGGCTTCGGCCTGCGCGCCGTGCTGGGCGAGGCCGCCTATTTCGCGCACGCTGGAGAAATATCCCACGACGCTTTATCGCGCGCGGCGGAGACCATCCGCATCGCCAAATCCCGCGAACTCTCCGTGCTCGCCCCTGGCCCCGCTGCCGCCCGCGCGCCGCTCTATGCCGGGCTCAACCCGCTGGCCGAGGCCCCCTTCGCCGCCCGCGCCGAATTGCTGCAGCAGATCGACGCCTTCGCCCGCGCCGCCGATCCGCGCGTCGTGCAGGTCATGGCCAGCATTGCCGGGGAATGGCAGGTCATCGAAATTTTGCGCGCCGATGGCAGCCGGGTTGCCGATATCCGCCCGCTGGTGCGGCTCAACATCTCCGTCGTGCTGGAACAGCATGGCCGCCGCGAAAGCGGCAGCCACGGCTTTGGCGGCCGCACCTCCTATGCCGATGTCACGGGGCTCGAAGCCTGGCAAAGCGCGGTGCGCGAGGCCATTCGCCAGGCCGAGGTCAATCTCGCCTCCATCCCCGCCCCGGCCGGTGAAATGCCCGTGGTGCTCGGCGCCGGCTGGCCCGGCATTCTGCTGCATGAGGCCATCGGCCATGGTCTGGAAGGCGATTTCAACCGCAAGCAGACCTCGGCCTTTGCCGGGCTCATGGGCAGCCGCGTGGCCAGCCCCGGTGTCACCGTGGTCGATGACGGCACCATCCCCAACCGGCGCGGCTCGCTGACCATCGACGATGAAGGCACGCCCACATCACGCACCACGCTAATCGAGGATGGCATCCTCGTGGGCTTCCTCCAGGACCGCCAGAACGCAAGGCAGATGAACATGCGCGCCACCGGCAATGGCCGCCGGCAATCCTATGCCCATGCGCCCATGCCGCGCATGACCAACACCATCATGCTCGGCGGCGCCGCGAGCCCCGAGGATATGATCAAATCCGTCAAGCGCGGCCTGTACGCGGTTAATTTCGGCGGCGGCCAGGTGGACATCACCTCCGGCAAATTCGTCTTCTCCGCCTCGGAAGCCTATATGATCGAGGATGGCCGCGTGACCGCTCCGGTGAAGGGCGCCACCCTCATCGGCAACGGGCCGGACGCGCTCACCAAGGTCGAGATGATCGGCAATGACATGACGCTGGACCCCGGCATCGGCACATGCGGCAAGAACGGCCAGGGCGTGCCCGTGGGCGTCGGTCAGCCGACCATGAAGATGTCCGGGCTGACGGTGGGCGGCACCGCCGCGTAGAGCGCGTTTGGATTAGCGT
Source organism: Pseudomonadota bacterium (assembly GCA_021826225.1). GTDB lineage: Bacteria > Pseudomonadota > Alphaproteobacteria > Acetobacterales > Acetobacteraceae > Acidocella. The sequence goes on from JAKBAV010000081.1 coordinate 5,946, forward strand.
GAGGGCAGCTATCCAAACACGCCCTACTGATTGAGAGCATGATCATTCATGCCCTGGATTTCCGCGCGGTGCGCGGCAACCTCAGACGATCAGGCTTTGCCGGCATCCAGCGAGGTTCAAATATTCTTGCTGTCATCGAGTAATTTTACCAATGCCGCGGCCAATGCGGCGGGCGCCGCGAGGAATGGGCTATGCCCGGTATCCAGCGTGATCACGTTCTGTACCGGCCATGCCGCCTGCATGCGCCGCTGCGCCGCCAGGCTGATCACCGCGTCGCGCGCGCATTCGATGTAGTCGCGCTGCACGGCGCCGAAGCGCGCCGCGGTGACAAGCAGCGGCGCCGTGAGCCCGAAGAGCGGCTCCGGCCGCAGCCGCGCCAGGGCATCCGCCACATCCGCCGCCGCGCAGCCGGCATAGAAGCGTTCCGCGATATCCGCGCCGGCCAGTGTGCAGCTGCGCTTTTCCTGGTCCACCGCAAGCGGCAGCAGAATATCCTCCTGTGCCGCCGCCAGAACCGATTGCCGGCGCCGGAGCAGAAACCCGGAGCAATAGACCAGCCGCGTCACCCGCGCCGGCGCGGCTTCCGCCACGGCCGAAATCACCGCCCCGCCCCGGCTATGCCCGACCAGCACGGCGGGGCCGGGGCCTGCCGCCTGCAGCACCACATCCACCCATTCCGCCATGCCCGAGGCGCCCACCGGAAGCTCGGGCGCCACCACCTCATGCCCGGCTTCGCGCAGCAGCGGCAGAATCCGCGTCCAGCACCATGCGCCATGCCAGGCGCCATGCACCAGAACCAGTTTCGCCATTGCGGTCATCCTTTCCTCGGTCCGGAAAATGCGCGAAAACCGTTTCATGGGCAATCAAGTCGTCGAAACCGAGCTGATCGCCGTGCTCGTCGCGGTGACCGATGGCGATCCCCGCGTGCTCACGATCGACGACGGCTACGCCCTGCCTTCCGGCCTGCTGGAGCCCGGCCACCGCTCGCTGCAGGCGGGCCTGCGCGCCTGGGTCGAGCGGCAGACGCGCCATCCCATCGGCTATGTCGAGCAATTATACACCTTCGCCGACCAGCAGCGCGACGCGCGCGGCATTTCCATCTCCTATCTGGCGCTCAGCCGCGAGGCTCCGGCGGAATATCCCGGCGCCTCATGGCGAAGCTGGTATCAGTATTTCCCGTGGGAGGATTTTCGCGAAGAGTCCGGCCTGCTGCCTGGTATACTGAAAAACCTCACGGGCTGGGCCGCGGGCCAGCCCGAGCGGCTCAGGCGTATTGCCGGGCTGTTCGGCGCGGGGGCGAAAATCTGGAACGAGGAGCTGGTGCTGCAACGCTACGAGCTGCTCTGGGAGGCGGGGCTGGTGCCCGAGGCGACGCGCCACGCGCTGGTTGCCGCCACCCCGGCACCGGGCAAGGAGATGCTGCACGACCACCGCCGCATCCTGGCGACGGCGATTGCCCGGCTGCGCGCGAAAATTAAATATCGCCCGGTCGTTTTCGAGCTGCTGGCGCAGGAATTCACGCTGCTGGAGCTGCAGCAGACCATGGAGGCGCTGGCCGGCCAGACCCTGCACAAGCCCAATTTCCGGCGCTTCATCGAGGCCCAGGAGCTGGTCGAGGAGACCGGCCGCACGACCCAGGGCCTTGCCGGCCGCCCCGCCAAGCTCTTCCGGTTCAAATCGGCGGTGCTTGAGGAACGCAGCTTCACCGGATCGAAGCTGCCGCTCGTCAGATAATTCACTTGCCATGTTATACTCAGGGTGAGTATAAGGTTCGAGCAAGATTATACTCATATTGAGTATAATAAGGAAACGTGACAATGCCGCTTGACCTTTACGACCGTGTCTCCCGCGTGATCCCGGCCATCGAATGGGCCAGCATGGCGGAGGATGCCGCGGCGATACTTGAACTGAAACAGCAGCGCCGCGCGGTGATCCTCGCGCATAACTACCAGACGCCGGAAATTTTCCACGGCGTTGCGGATATTGTCGGGGATTCGCTGTTGCTGGCGCGCGAGGCGGCGCAGGCCGATGCCGATGTGATCCTGCTGGCCGGCGTGCATTTCATGGCCGAAACGGCCAAGCTGATGAACCCGGGCAAGATCGTGCTGATCCCCGATGCGCTGGCCGGATGCTCGCTGGCGGACTCGATTACCGCCGCCGATGTCGCCTTGCTGCGGCAGAAATATCCCGGCCGGCCGGTGGTGGCCTATGTGAACACCTCCGCCGAGGTGAAGGCGGCTTCCGATATCTGCTGCACCTCGGGCAATGCCAAGAAGGTGGTGGAATCCTTGGGGGTGCCGGAAGTGATCATGCTGCCGGATGAGTTTCTGGCGCAGAATGTGGCCAAGCAGACGGGCGTAAAAATCATCGCCTGGAAGGGCCATTGCGAGGTGCATGAGCGTTTCACCCCGGGGGAGATCCTCGAATTGCGCGCGCGCCATCCGGGTGTGGTGATTCTGGCGCATCCCGAATGTCCGCCCGAGGTGGTGGATGTCGCAGATTTTTCCGGCTCCACGGCGGTGATGGCGGATTTCGTGCGGGATAAAAAACCGGCGCGTGTGGCGCTGATCACGGAATGCTCGATGAGCGATAACATCGCGCAGCTCAACCCCGGCACGGAATTCATCCGGCCCTGCAACCTGTGTCCGCACATGAAGCGGATCACGCTGAAAAACATCAGGCGGGCACTGGAGGAAATGCAGACCGAAGTGACCATTCCGGAGGCGCTGTTCGCGCCCGCGCGGCGGGCTGTCGAGCGGATGCTCGCGGTGAGATAATGGCGGATGCTCGCGGTGAAATGATCATCATCGGCGGTGGCGTCGCGGGGTTGATGGCGGCCCTGGCGGCTTCGCCCGCCCGGGTGACTCTGCTCAATCCCGGCCCGCTCGGGGCCGGGGCGGCGAGCGCTATGAGCCAGGGCGGGCTGGCGGCCGCGGTGGGCGATGATGACGCCATAGCGCTGCATATCGCCGATACGCTGGCCGCCGGGGCGGGGTTGTGCGATGCGCAGGCGGTGGCGCGGATTATCGGTGCCGGGCCTGGCCTGGTGGAGACATTGCTGCGGCTCGGCGTGCGGTTCGACCGGCGCGAGAATGGCGCGCTTGCGCTGGGGCTGGAGGCGGCGCATGCCCGCCCGCGCATCCTGCACGCCAATGGCGACCAGACCGGCGCCGAGATCATGCGCGCGCTGATCGCCCGCGCGCGCGCGACGCCCGGCATCAAAATCATTCAGGCCACGGCCCGCAAAATTCTGCTGGATGATGCCGGCGTGTGTGGTGTGCTGACGGACCAGGGCGCGCTCCCCGCCGCGCGCGTGCTGCTGGCCACGGGCGGAATTGGCGGTCTGTTTTCCCATACCACCAATCCGGAAGGTGCCATCGGCCAGGGGCTGATGCTGGCGCTGGATGCCGGGGCGGAGCTCGCGGATATCGAATTCATCCAGTTTCATCCCACGGCGCTGGATGTGCCCGGCGCCGCGCTGCCGCTGATATCCGAGGCGGTGCGGGGTGAGGGGGCGCGGTTCATCGATGAGACCGGCGCGTATTTTTTGGCCGGCGGAGATCTCGCGCCGCGCGATGTGGTGGCGCGCGCCGTGTTCGCGCACGGACAGGCCGGGCACAAGGTTTTTCTCGATGCGCGGGGGCTGGGCGGGCGTTTCGCCACGCGGTTCCCGGCGATTGCGGCGATCTGCGCGCGCGCCGGGATCGATCCGGCGCAACAGCCCATCCCGGTGCGTCCGGCGGCGCATTACCATATGGGCGGGGTGAAAGTGGATGCGGCGGGGCGCACCAGCCTGCCGGGCTTGTATGCCGCCGGTGAGGTGGCGCGTACCGGGCTGCATGGCGCCAACCGGCTGGCCAGCAACTCGCTGCTGGAGGCGGCGATTTGCGGCGAGGCTGCGGGGCGCGCCATGGCGGCGCTGGAGGCGCGCCGCGTGCGGGCCGGGCGGGGCGCCTTGCCGCCCGTGCCGGATGCCGTGCCGGTGCGGTCCTTGATGTCCGCGCATCTCGGCGTGCTGCGCGATGCCGCCGGCATGGCGCGGGCGGCCGAGATTTTCGCCGGCATGGCGGCGTCCAATCCCGCCGCGGCGCTGGCTTCACGCATTGCGCTGGCGGCACTGGCGCGCAAGGATTCCGTGGGCGCGCATGCGCTCGACCCGGCGAAACAACTTTATAAGGCTGCGTAATGAATCTGGCGCCACTCCCCGCGATCATGGTCGAACAGGCGGTGCGCGCCGCCTTGCTGGAGGATCTGGGTCGGGCGGGGGATATTACATCCGATGCCGTGATTCCGGCCGGGGCGCTGGCGAAGGTCGCGCTGGTGGCGCGTGAGCCGGGCGTGGCGGCGGGGCTGGATTTCTGCCGCAGCGCCTTTGCCCTGATTGATCCGGCGATCGTCTTCGCCCCGCGCCTGGGCGATGGCGCCAGGCTGCGGCCGGGCGATGTGCTGGCGGATATTTCCGGCCCGGCGCGCGGCATTCTCACGGCGGAGCGCGTGGCCCTGAATTTTCTCGGCCATCTCTCCGGCATCGCCACGGCGACGCAAGGCATTGCCGATGCGATCGCGCATACGAAAGCGAAAATATCCTGCACGCGCAAGACCACGCCGGGGCTGCGCTTCGCCGAAAAATACGCGGTGCGGGCGGGCGGCGGGGCGAATCATCGGTTCGGCCTGGATGATGCCATTCTCATCAAGGATAACCACATCGCCATTGCCGGCGGCGTGGCGCGGGCGATGGCGGCGGCGCGGGCGGGTATCGGCCATCTGGTGAAAATCGAGGTCGAGGTGGATACGCTGGCGCAGCTTGACGAGGCGCTGGCGCATGCGCCGGATGCGGTGCTGCTGGATAATATGGCACCCGAAATGCTGCGCGCGGCGGTGGCGCGGATCAATGGCCGGGCCATCGCCGAGGCTTCCGGGAGGATCAACGCGCAAACCGCG
>JAKBAV010000082.1 GCA_021826225.1 Pseudomonadota bacterium
CGCTCGGCGTCTCGACAAGGTTGAACACGGCAACATGGGTGTGCATCTGCATGTCGCCCGGTGCGCGGCCCTGCGTGCCGGTGAGCGTATGCAACTCCGTGACCGGCTGGCCCTGCTCATCCTCCCGTACGATCTCAACCGTCGGCCGGGCCGCGTAATGGTCGAAGGATACCCAACCGATGGATCCAGCCTCATAGCCCCGCTTAGCCGCGTCCCCGATTGAGGCCCGGCCGATCTCCTGCTCAATGACCGCCATGATGCTGTCGATCGCGTCTCGATGCGCCTGATGCAGCATCGCCTGTTCGGCTTTGGTGGGCGCAAACGCCCAGGCAATGGAGAGGGATTTGGGCGCGGAGAAGGTCAGATCGATATAGCCGATCCGCATCTTGGCCGCCTCGAGCAGGGTCCGGTACTGGCGGGCGCCCATCTCCCGGCCCTCGGCGTCCCGACCGGCAAGGATATGTGCGCGCTGTTCGGGGGAAGGCGTTTTGTCTTTGACACCCAGGCCCGAGAGCAAACGCTGCACCGCCCGCTCAGCTGCCTCGGCGGATAACGCCTCGCCATTGGCCTTCCGCCCGACCAGCATCTGCTCCAATTGCGCCCGTGTCGGCACCTGCCCCGCATCAAGCCCAAATATCTGCGCCAGTGGCAGGCTCGAGGCGCGCCGGGCCTTCCCTTCGATGGCGCCCCCATCGGCGCGCTGGCCATTCAACAGGCACGCCACCTCATCGGGCTTCAGCCCGCGCGGCGGCTCGATCCCCAGCCGCCGCGCCAATAGCGGGTTCATATCCCGCCTCGGCGCTGCCGTTGCGCTGCTGCGGTCGGGCGTACTGGCGGCCGCGGCCATTGCTTCATCCAGGCGCTTAGCCATGCCTTCAGGAGCGGCGGCATGCGCGCTATTTGCGCTGCCAGCATTACCGGCACCAAAACTGCGGCCAATCCCTGATAGACGCGCCAGACAAGCCAGCGCCTCGTCCCGGCCCACCAGCCCCGCCGCCGCGAAGGCCGCGACCGAATGCAAGACCAGCGCATCCCCTCTTTGTTCCAGGCCTGTCCCCCAAGACACGCCGCTCTCGGCAAGGCGCGCCATTTCCGCTTGCACCAGCCCATCCAGCATATCCCACACCAAAGGCGCACCAACCGCCATGAGCCGGCCATAACGAGAGGCGGCGGCATCGGCGAGCGTCGGCGGAGTTACACCCTGCTCATAATATTCCGCCAACGCCGCCATTTCCGGGGACAAGGTCTGCTGCAATAAATGTTCGCTCATGAACCGTGCCGCCGCCGGTGTTCCCGCCGCCCCAGTGCGATAGGTCAGCATTCAACCGCCCTCGCTATCCATGGCCGGCCCCTGCGGCCACTCCGGACCGTTCTGACTAGGCGAAGCTTCGGCAGGCGGTCCGCCAAAGGCCATGCTCAGGATTTGCGCCAGCCCATCGAATTTACGCTCCACATCCCCAACCGACGCATCCAGTTCCATGATCGCGGCAGTGAGACCTTGCAGGGTCGTGAGCAGCGGCGAAGGTACTGCATCCTCGGCGGCGAACTCGTTGAGCTTGCGCAGCAGCGTGGTCTGCACATGCAGCGTATCCAGCATCAGCCCCAGCGCGCCATTCATCGCCGCCTGCCCGGCATCTAACGCCGCCAGCCGCGCGGCAATCGCCTCCAGGGATAAAGGTGGCGCTGGCTGCCCTCTGCGATGTTCCGCCTTGTCGCTCTGACGTTCCATCACAGGAGCGGAGGAATGCCGAAGCAACCCGGCGCCGAACCACCAAGGATTGTCACGGCGTCAGCCGCCGTCGATGCGCCACATCCATGGGCGGCGCGTCCAGATCATTGAGTGTCGGCTGGCGTGCGCTGTCGGGGATACGCGCCTCCGCTCGCGCATCGCGCAACAGGCTCGCTGCCCGGGAGAGGGCCGCATTCTTCTCCGGCCCGGATTTGCTGGCCACTGACAGCCAGTACGCGGCGGCGGCGCGGTCGAGATCGGCATCGGTTTCAGACATTGGGTTATGCTCCTTCCCGGTTTGATTGCTGCTTGGCGCCGGTCTGATGTGCCGGCTTGTGGAAGCGGTTTTCCGCCACACGCGCGCGCATCTCGGGACGCCTAAAATAAATCGCCCGGCCGCAGCGCAGCGGCGCCATGCCGCGCGCCAGCACAAACATTTCGTCATCCCGCACATCGTGCATCAGTTCGGCCTTGCGGATCAGCGGCCGTCCGATCTCATGATAAGAAATGTTCGAACCGCGCGAGAGCGAAGAAGATTGCATCGCTTTGCCGGATTTACCGGTATTCATGCCCTCGGAGCTCGCCATTACCCCGTAGGTACCGAATGAGTTTTCCAACTCGGTGGCAGTGTCCAGATCCTGTACCGCCGCATAGCAGCGATAAGACACACCGTCATACCAAGATCGTTTGCCCTGCTCGCCCCATTGCTCGACGATCTGCCCGCTCGACTGGTAGAGCAACTGCATGGTGATGCCGTATTTGCGCCCGGCATCACGCGCGGTCTCCAGGACTTTCATATAACCAAGCCGGGCTGCCTCATCGAGCAGGAACAACACCCGGCCCTGCATCGCGCCATCCGCCTCGTACACGGCATTCAACAGCGCTCCGATGATGGTGCGAGATATCCCGGGTTCGGTCTCCAACGCCTTCAACGGCATTTTCAGGAAGATCGTCGCCTTGCCGTCAAGCAAGGCGGAAGTCTTAAAACTATTCCCCGAGACCAGATTGGCAAAGGCCGGGTTGGCGAGCCAGGTGGTCAACTCGGCGGCGCTGCCGATCACCCCGCTGAAGGTCTCATCCACCAGCCCGCATACCGGCCCGGCTAACTGGCGCGCATAGGCGCTGGGGCTCGCCTCAAAAATCCCCCGCAGCACGGCCCTGACCTCATTGACCGGCATAGCGATCGCCCGGCGTACCGCGCGCAAGGTCTTGAGCTTGGCCGGTGCTGTCTCGTCGAACAGAATATGGGCCAAAAAACAGCGCACAACATTGCGCGCCATGCTGTCGAAAAAATCATCTTTTCTGGCCGCTGGCTTGGTATCCCCGCACACCCAGGCAACAACGGAATCGATGTTGGTGGCCGCCAGCGGCGAGGTGGTGTCGATCCAGTCCAGCACGTTGAAGCCAGTCCCTGCGCGCGGGTCGAGCTCATGCACCATGTGCCCCATCGCCTTACGCGCGTCCCGCAACATCGGCGCGATCTCTCCGGCGGGATCAAGAATGACCGCTGAGCCGGTCCAATGCAGCAAGGTGGAGACGGCCGTGGTGGTCTTGTAGCCACCGCTGCCGATGATCATCAGCGAATGCGTCGGCCCCTCCCGGCACGGATCGATGAGTAGCGGCGCCTGACCGCCCTGCCCCCAGCTTTTGGCATCGTCCGGATCGAAGCGCCGAACCGCCACCTTCTCCTGGTCAACACGATATGCCTCGCCGACGACAATGCCGCCAAAGCCAGGGTTCGGACCCGGGAACCGCTCGCGCGCCGCCGCCATGCTCATCCAGGCGGCGCGGCCATGATTATCAGTCACCGCCAGCGGCGATTTGACGATCCCGCCAAAGAGTGGCCGCCGGAGTTTTGGCCCCACCACGCGCTGACCACGATAGATCAGACCCGCCACCATACCCGCCGGTGGTAGAATGCCCGCAACGGCCCCGATCTTCAGCCAGAGCGCGACACGGGGGTTTCCATCAAAATTCAGCGCATACAGCCACCATTGCCAAAATGGTTGGGGAAACTCATGCAGCAGCCCGGTTCCGAACAAAAATACGAAGGACGCCACGACAGTCCAGGCAATCAGCGCCAGCACGACGCCAAAGCTAATTTTGACGATAAGCTGGCCGGTTTGCTCTGAGATCGTGATGCTCATGATTCAGGCCGCCCGCAACAAATGCACAGCACTCTCACCACGGCGAGCAGCGTCGGCCGCAAACCACACTTCGCCGATCTCATACACCGCCCCCTCATTGTGGAATGGAATGATCAGATCGACGGCTGCGGACAAGAATTCCATCAGCGTCTTGTCATCCCACCTCCCGCCCTGCGGGCTACCCTTCACCAGCGCAAACAATCGTCTGAAAGCCTGCTCGGGGTTGCGGCCATGGATGGTGGTGATCGAGCCGGGATGCCCGGAGACGATCTCATTGATGTAGGTCCAGGCGGCGTCATCACGCAGCTCCTGCAGTAGGATACGATCTGGCTTCATGCGCAGGCTGGCTTGCAATAACATCTCCGGTGTCACCCGCGCCAAGCCGATATTATCCTTGGCATAGAGCAACCGGACATGATTGGGCTGAGGGATAACCAGCTCCAACGTGTCCTCGATGGTGATCAACCGCTCCTGCTCCGGGATGGCGCTGATGAGGGTTTTACTCATCGTTGTCTTGCCGGAGCCGGTGGCGCCGCAGAGCAGGATTGTCAGACGCGCCTGCACCGCGCGCTCCAAGAAGGTTTTGATGTCACCAGCATCATAGAGGGCGAGCAAGGCGGCAAAGTCCCGCTGCGCCTCTTTGCGGCTGGCCCAGTTATTCCAGCCCGCCACCTGGTAACGGCTCACCAGTGAGTCGAGCGTTGCCACCGAGCCTCCCGGCTTGCGGATGGTGATGCTGAGCGTACCAGCCGGAACGGCGGGCGGCATGCAGATTTGCAGCCGCTCCCCGCCCGGCAGTTCGGTGGCGCAGAGCGGGCTGCGCGGTCCGACATCCTGCTTACGCAGCGCCCCAGCGAGGGTGGCGATATCCTCGAGGGCCGCATAATCGAGCGCTCCGGCTTCCACCCGGAACTGGCCACGCTGACGGACAAACAGCTCCCCCGGCCGGTTGATGCAAATTTCTTCCGTGGCGGGGTCGTCCAGCCAGGACGCCAGCGGTTGCATCAAAAATGTCAGTAAGCGCGCCGCCTCACCCGCCATTGCCCGTCTCCGCGCCTGTATCGTCAAGCCGCAACCGGTACACGCTGGAAAAATCCAGATCATGCGCCACGATAAGCGATACGGTATCGCCCTGGTTCTTGGTCAGCGTCGGCGGAATGTTGATGGAGTTTGCCAGGGCGGTGTTGGCAACCGACTGCCCATTGCTCTGCGCGGCATACACAAAGCCGAGTGCCGCCTGCTGCGAGGTGGAATTGCCGTTGCCGTTCCCCGCCGCCGCCAGGGTCCCGGCCTGCAACCCGCCTTGCACCATCGTCAGCATCAGCGCGCCGCCAAACCGGTCCCAGAAATGATTATTCACCGCGCCCGGTAGCCCCGCCCGGCCCAACTCATCGGAGCCGGGGGAATCCAGCGTGACGATGACATGATCCGGCGTCTCGGCCCGGGTCCAATCGACGAACACCCGGTTCTGTCCCTGCAGAAGCCCACTCTCCAACTGGCCGACGATCTTTGTGCCTCGGTCGAGCAGCACGACATTGCCAGTAGCCCCGCGAATATCGATCGGCACCACACAGGTCACCAACCCAGGCAACTGGCTATCGATGGCGGTTTGCAGGGTGCAGGGGATCATCGTGCCCTCGGTGATCACCATGTCCGGATGCCGCATAACCGAGGCCTGCTCACCATCGAGAACCGTGGGCTTCAGCCGGGCCGCCAAAGGGGAATTATCCGGCATCGGCGGCACCGCCGCCGTGGCGCCCGGCTGACTGGCGCTCGAGGAGGCAGGCTGGATGGGAAGCGGCACCGATGATCCGGAGAAAGCCAGGATCGGCGCCGCAGCGGGCGAGGCTTGCGCGGGTGCGTCCAACAATCCCGTTTGTGTATTGGAGGGGGCGGGTAAATTTTGCGCGGCGGGCTTCATGGCCGAGTCAGGCGGCCCGTTAAAAACCTCGCCGCCATTCGTATATGCCGCTGGGATGATTTTTTGCTGGTCCGCCCGCTTATGGCTGAACAGCGCATTGAACCAGATGAAGCCCAGCCCCAAAACCGCCACCAGCGCCAGAATGCCGAGCTTGGTGCCGGTGGTCAGCTCCCGGCGCGGCGTGCCCGCGACGGGCGAACGGCCATCCTCCACCGGCGAGGCCGCCGCCTGATCGCTCCGACTCCCCGCCTCCGGCCCGTTGGGCGCTTGCCCGCTCATGGCTCGGCTCCTGGCTGGCCATCACTGGGCGGCACAACGACCCGCGACACATCCGGGCTGGTCGTACCCGTCTCCGGATTGCCGCCCACCGACTGGTAACCGAGGTTATAAATATCCAGCACCGTGCCGCCATCGCGCAGGCGCCATTCCCGTGCGGTCTGGTCGAGCTGCACAATATCGCCATTGACGGCATAGCTGGCCGTTGCCTCCTTCCCATCCGGGTCAATCACGAAGATCGAGGGGATGCGGGCGTTGCCTGTAAATTGCAGTAGCGTGGAATAGCCATTATCCCACACTGCCAAGGGTGCCAGCGAGCGGTCTCCACGTGCGACGTATTTGTAATTGCGCGGCCCGGCATAAGGGTTGCTCTGCTCATTCTGGAATGCCGCCTGTGCGGCGGTTTGCGTCGCCCGCGCCAAAGCCATCTGGTTGAGCGCCGCCACCTTTTTGGCATCGGCCGCCGCCCGCGCCGCCGCCGCTTTAGCCGCATCCGCCGGATAGGTGAACTGCACCGAATAGAACACGCCCGCAGCCCCATCCGCCGTGCTCGGGGCATTCACGGTCTCGATCTCAAAAACATAGCGCCGCAGCGCGCCATCGGGCCGCTGGGTGAGCACGATGATCGGCTGCAATTTGAGCGCGGCACTTGGCTTGAGGAACAGGTAATTGCCCTTTGGCACGGCGGCCAGATGCAGGCTGTCCGTCTCCGCCACCGAGGTCACGGTCTCATCCGGCGCGAAGCTCACCACCATTGTCGCGCCTATGATGGTCGATAAATGAACAACCTGGCCCGGGTTGTAGGCGACATAGCGCATGCGGCTGTCATAATGGCCCGCATCCGGCGTTTGATCCGCATAGGCGCCGCGCGCCATCACCATACTCGCCACACCAACCATGAGCACCAACGCAAAAGCTCGTCTCATGGCGCTGTATCCTCTTCGTCCTGGTAGCTGGTAATGATGATGCCGCCAGGATCATCCAGCCGCTCGGCATCAGGCATGGTATCGACTTGCTCGAATTGCTCCGTCGCGGTCCAGGTCGTGGTAACAGCGGTATTCATGCCCGCCTCAAATATCCGTTGGTAGCGAACTTGCGCCACACCTGGGCCGATCAGTGCCACGGAGATCGGCTCCACCGTCACCACGCCATTCTTGCCGATGGTCACCTGCGGGGATTGCGGGTTGGGATAATTGAACCACGCCTGATAGGCGGCTTTCGTTGCGGTATCGGACATGCCCGAGACGATGTCATAGCGGTAGCGGGCGGTGTCATAGGAATAGCCCTCCCGCATCTGCACATATTGCCAAAGGGCCGCACGGATCACCGCCTGATGCGTGGAAGCCGGCAAGGTTGAAAGCGCGACGGAATTATCGATCGTGCCATCCGGGCGGATGAGAAAATACACCGGCACCAGTTTGGTCAGCGGCAGCATCGAGGCGACCGCCCATGCCAGCCCCAGATTGGCGAGCATGGAGAGGCCGAACGCCACCAACGCGCCTTTGGAGAGCAACCGTGCCGAGCGCGCCCGCGCTTCCTGAAAGGACAAAACCTCCCTGTAATGCTTATCCAGCATAGCGGGCGCGAGCGGGAATGTGCCGGAGTTCTGATCCATCACGCCCTACCGGTCCGCAACCTTGGGAGGGGCGACCAGATCCTGCGGTGTCGGCTGCCAATGACCGGCATTCAGCGCAAAAAGCGGCCCGGACGCCACGGCAAGAGGATCAGGATTGGAGCAGCCAGCGAGAAGCCCGAAGGTGATGATGATCAGTAGAAATCGAAATAGCCGCCCAGGAACCGTCAACATCGCGGGAAGCGGCTTTTTCGAGAAAAATTTCCGATAGACAACCCAAATCAGAATAAGCAAGACGGGAAGGTGTATCAGATTATTTGCTGAGATAATCATAAAATTGTGCATCTACGCTCTCCCCGGAACTGGCCGCCCGCCACCGCGAACCATTTGCACCACACGCCCGGCCTGCATCGCTGACGACGCCATACTCAACGGGCTGACGGCAACACCTCCACCGAGATAACTCGCCACAGCCGGCAAAAAGGCACAGATTAAACTGCCCAGCGTCAGAAAAACCAAAAACTGGATGCAGATGGTGACCGTTTCCGCCGTATTCGCAAAACTCAGGTTGGTCATGCTGACATTGAAATACGCCGCGTCACCATTGATGATAATGCTCAACACGATATCGATAAGCAGCGTGAGAATTGTCAGACCGATCAGCTTACCAATAAACCGATCAGCTATCCCCCTGGTCGCGGAAAATAGATAGCCGGCCAAGACAAAAGGACCGATCGAGACAATAACATCGATCATGATCCTGGTTGCCTCATAAATGAGGAAGGTAATGCCGATTGGAAAAACGATCAGATCCTGCAAAAGACCAAGCTCCACAGAATACAGAACATTGTAGAAGTTCAAGTTCCTTTCTGCGGTCACAAATAGCTCATTGGCTTCATTCCAGATCGCATCAAATTGATGGGCCGTGGGCTGTGCGCCTGTGACACCCAAAAACGCCGATGAAAGCCAGTTTGGAATACCGCTTGAAAAGAATGATACGATATACTCATTATAGAGTGTTGCGGACATCAAGATACCAACCACCAGGCTGACCGATATGATCCTCGAAATGCCGGTCCTGACGCCGACATCTCCCCGCATCACGAGTATACCCGTCAATAAAATCCACAACACTATAATTGCCGTGAGCGGCCCCTGTATCGCCGACATCGCGGCATTCACAGTGGCCGTCATACCATTCGTAAATGGCTGTTGGATCGTTTGATCAAACACATAGAACGGATCAAGATTGCTTGCGCTTGCCATCACTCACCTCATGGAGGTTTCGGGTTGGAGTTCGATTTTCCTGCTGATGCATTGAATGCCGCTGCAGCCTTCGCATAATCCGCCCCCGCCAGCTGCTCATCCGCCGAGGCCACGTTCTGACATGCGGCCGGCGTCATCATTTCGGCATTTCCGGCACAGCGCCGCTCATCCTGCTTCAGAACATCCGGGTGGCGAACATACCACGCCGCCGAGTGCACTTCAGGCGGCAAGTTCATCGGGCTTATTGCAGTGCTTGAAGAACCAGTTGAACGACCAGAATGGCTGTTATCGACAACGAAATAAAGTGCGCCGCAGCCACCTATGATGATCAATGAACCAATTATAATCTGGGATTTTAACATGGCTATTGTCCTGTATTATCGGCGGCAGCTGCCTGGCTGTAGTCCGAAGAGGCATTGGTCATATCCTCGACGAACTGCTCCTTCTGCTGCTGTTGCTGCGACGATGCTTGCTCGCTCGCCAGCACCTGAAGGTTTTGCGCCTGCGCCTGCTGCGCCTGCACGAATTGCGATTCCGCCGCGATGCGGCCATTGATCGCATCGACCTGGGTGATAGAGGTGGCAGCGTTCAAATCCGATTCCAAATTCGGCAAATCCTGCATGCGTTGTTGAATCGCGGCGAGATTTGTAGATGCAATTCCTTCGATATTCGCGATGGCATTGCCATTGGCGTTCAACTGCGCACTCGCGGCCGAACCATCCGTTGGTGCAAAAACATGGTTCTGGTTAAAATAGCTTGCCGCCGCACCGGACGGCGCGGTTGCTCCTCCGACCAGCCCCGCCATCGCATTCGCCATGGGCATCGGGTTTTCGATGGACTGGTTCTCCATTCCAGCCGCCATGCTCATGACATTGGTGGGGTTGGTGAACATCTGATAGGTCTGCTCAAGCTGGGACAATTGCGCCTTGAGCTGCTCCACCGCGATGACAGATTGCGCCGCGGTCTGGATATTCTGCCCCAGATTGGCGCTGTCGATCACCGCCATTTGCGCGGCGGCCTCTGGCGCGACGCCAAGGCTCAACATCACTACGGCGCTCACAACCACATATGCAAGTCTATTCGGATTCACATCATCCTCCTGTCAGTCCTTGGCGTTATGGTAGGAACGAAAAAATTCCGGCAGCCATTTGTCTGGCTCATTACCCAGTTCGCGGCGCAATCTTTCGGCAAAGCGCACGGTATTCGCCCGGCCGGAAAGGATGGCGACATAATCGCGCATCTGTCCGAGATCGAACTCGCAAATAACGCTGGCTTGCTCTCGCTTGAGCAGGAAGCGGCGCTTACCGACCGCCATTTCTTCGCGCACCGCGCGATATTCCCCTTCTGTGCATTTGAGGCCGTCAATATAAACCGCGCGGTCCGCTGTCGGCGACGGGAACATGATCTTGGTCTGACATTGCGCCACGATCGACGGCCCCAGCGGGCTCTCCAGAATATGCTCGGGCATCTGCAATGAAAGAAACACCGCGCCATTGCTCTTGCGCACCGTCAACAAAAGATTATCAACCACCGCCGCGAATTGCGGGTTTTTAAGGTAGAAGCGGAATTCATCGATACTCAGCACGACGCGCCGCCCATCGAGGA
>JAKBAV010000083.1:0-8613 GCA_021826225.1 Pseudomonadota bacterium
CCGCCCGCGTGTTCCTCGCCGCCGCGCCAACCGATGCCGGCTGGCGAGCCTCGGCTTTGGTGCTGGAGCGGGTCGCCGGGGCAGGTGGGGTGGCGCCGGATATGCCGGAAAATATTCAGGACGAAGCCTGGCGCACCGCCTGCATCCTGGCCGAAACCATAACCGCAGCGGAACTGCTCGACGACGCGCTCACGCCCGAACGCCTGCTTTACAGGCTGTTCCATGGAGAGGGCGTGGCGGTGGCCAAGCCGCGGCCCTTGAGCTTTGGCTGCCGCTGCTCGCGGGCCCGGTTGTCTGGTATATTGGAGGGTTTCCCGGAAGATGATCTCGACCATATGGCGGTCGAGGGTGACATCGTGATGACCTGCGAGTTCTGCAATTTCGATTTCCGTTTCCCGCGCGCGGCCATCGCCGGTCGTCCCACCTTGCCCCCTGGAGCCTCGTCATGAAGAAAATCGCCGCTTTTGCCAGCGTGCTGGCCCTGGCCGCCTGCGCCGCGCCGCCACCGCCGCCGCAAAACTTCCCGCCGCTGGATTATTCCTATCTCAAGCCCATCGTGTTCAACGTGGCCACTCTTAATGTGGTCGATAACTATACACCCAGCCCGGCGGAAATCGCGCTGAACGCCAACAATCCGGCGCCGCCCGCCACCACGCTGCTTGCCATGCTGAACCGCCGGTTGCAGCCATCCGGCACGCCTGGCGCCGGCACGGTCACGGTGCAGGTCGCTTCCATTACCGAGGCGAATGGCCGGCTCAACGGCCAGATGACGGTCGATATCAATCTGAGCAGCCCCGATGGCCGCGCGACAGGCTTCGCCGAAGCCTCGGTTTCCGCCACCGCCTCCGAGCCGGATACCGATGCCGATCCCAACGCGCAGCCGGCGGCGCTGTATCAGATGACGAAGAAGCTGATGGATACGATGAATGTCGAGCTGCCCTATCAGATCGCGCATAACATCCCCAACTGGGTCTCCTGGACCAATCCGCAGGGCGCGATGAGCCCCCCGGTTTCCGGTGCCGCGCCCGGCGGCATCCAGGCGGCGCCCCTCGCCGCCCCGCCCGGCAGCGGCGGCCCGGCCATGCCGATAGCCCCGACGGCGCCGATGAGCAGCAATACCAATGCGGCCGTGCCCAATTACCTGCCCGGCGCCGGCCCCACCGCGCTGAGCCCGGCGCCGTGAAGCTGCACCTCCTGCCCGCCGCCGCCGCGGCCACCTGGGAAGACATGCCGGCGGATAAGGTGCTGTCCGGCACACCGCGCACCCGTACCATCATGCTCTACGAATCGCCGGAGGCTAAGCTCTATGCCGGGGAGTGGGAGGCGACCGTGGGTAAATGGCGCATCGCCTATACCGAATGGGAGTATGTCGAGGTGATTTCCGGCACCTGCGTGCTGGAAGGCGATGATGGCAGCCGCATCGCGGCCGGACCGGGCCGGAAATTCGTGATCGAGCCGGGATTCACCGGCAGCTGGGAGGTGCTGGAGCCGATGCGTAAATCCTGGGTCATCCGGGACTAGCGATGTCGGGACGCGCTGATCAGGCCGCCTGCCGACCAGCCTGCCGATCCGGCTGGCATAGGGCGTGCCCCCGCGCCCGATCCGCTTGACGTGACGCGCCGCTCCGGCTAGACCGCGCGCTTCATTGAACTCTTTGTTATCGGACATCATGGCCAATATCGCATCCGCTGAAAAACGCATCCGTCAAACCGTCAAGCGCACGGCGCGGAACAAGGCGCGTAAGTCGCGCGTCCACACCGCCATCCGCAAGGTTGAGGAAGCCGTCGCCTCGGGCGACAAGGCCGCCGCGCAGGCCGCCTTCCAGGCCGCCCAGCCCGAGCTGCAGCGCGCCGCCGGCAAGGGCGTGTTCAAGGCCAACACCATCTCGCGCAAGCTCTCGCGCCTGTCGGCCACTGTCAAGCAGGTTGCGGCCGCCTGAGGCCAGTGCCTACCGGGCGTTGTAGCGCCTGTTCCAAAAAACGAGACAAACTTCGCACCGCTGTCATTCTGTCGTAACACAGTCTGACAGCGGTGCTTTTCGTCGTCTTGTCGTCAGGTTACGCCCAAGTAATGTAAACATGCCATTCATAAAAGCTGTAACAGTCAATACACTGAATCTTCAAGATTATTGTCGTGATACAGCGGTTTGTCCGGCAACGCGGAACCATTTCTAAGCTTGCGCAAAGGGGTGGTTTCGCCCTACTCTCCAAGCCTCAAGATACCATGCTCCGGCGTCTCTTTTTTGGGAAAGTCAAAGCCTGCAAAGGGCTTGCTTTCGCATGAGGAGGGTTTTTGTCCCCAGTTCCGGGGCGGAGGCGGGATGTGGTGTCGTCGGGGAAGCGGGGAATTAAGGATGAGCCTGGGGACGAGTTTCATGCGCGATGGCGAAGCTATGCTCAAACCCCATTTGTTGCGGATGGAGGAGCCAGGCATGACAGAGGAATGGTCACGTGTGCGCGCCCGTCTGCAGGCCGAGGTTGGCGATGTCGAATACCGCACCTGGCTCAAGCAGGTCGTGTTCGCGGGCATTGCCGGCGATGAGGTCACGGTGGTGCTGCCCACACGTTTCCTGCGCGACTGGGTGAACAAGGAATATGGCGCGCTGCTCGCCGCTTTGTGGCAGGAGGAAAACCCGGCCATCCGCCGCGTTGAGTTCCGCACCGCCGCCGCCGCGCGCGGCGCGGCCCCGGACCTCGCCGAACCCACCCCCGCGCTTGCCGTTCCGGCCCCCACCCCGGCCCGCACCGAAAACGCCGCAGCGCTCGACCAGCGCTTCACCTTCGAGACCTTCGTCGTCGGCAAGCCCAATGAATTCGCCTATGCCTGCGCCCGCCGCGTGGCGGAATCCCCGGCGACGGCGGGCTTCAACCCACTCTTTCTCTATGGCGGTGTCGGCCTGGGCAAAACCCACCTCATGCACGCCATCGCCTGGGAGCTTTCCGCCAAGCGCGGCGGCCAGCCGGTCTCCGTCGCCTATATGTCGGCGGAAAAATTCATGTACCGCTTCATCAACGCGCTGCGCTCGCAATCCACCCTCGAATTCAAGAACGAACTGCGCAGTGTCGACGTACTGATGATCGACGATCTGCAATTCCTCATCGGCAAGGACAACACGCAGGAAGAATTTTTTCATACCTTCAATGCCCTGGTCGATGCCGGCAAGCAGATCGTGATATCG
This sequence comes from Pseudomonadota bacterium, assembly GCA_021826225.1. GTDB lineage: Bacteria > Pseudomonadota > Alphaproteobacteria > Acetobacterales > Acetobacteraceae > Acidocella. The sequence goes on from JAKBAV010000083.1 coordinate 3,179, forward strand.
GCCGATAAATCCCCCTCGGATCTTTCGGGCCTGGAGGACCGCCTGCGCACGCGCCTCGGCTGTGGCATGGTCGCCGATCTGCACGCCACAACCTTCGAGCTGCGCTACTCCATTCTCGATGCCAAGGCGCAGCGCGCGGGTGTTGAGGTGCCGGCCAAAGTCATTGAATTCCTCGCGCGCAAGATCACCAGCAACAACCGCGAGCTGGAAGGCGCGCTCAACCGGCTCGTCGCACATGCCAATCTGTTCAACCGCAACCTCACCATGGAAACCGCGCATGAGGTGCTGCACGATGTGCTGAAGGCGCATGACCGGAAAGTCTCCATTCAGGAAATCCAGAAGCGCGTCTCGGAGCATTTCAACATCCGCATCGCCGAGATGTCCTCCGCCCGCCGCGCCCGCAACATCGCCCGGCCGCGCCAGGTCGCCATGTATCTGGCCAAGCAGCTCACGAGCAAATCCCTGCCGGATATCGGCCGCCATTTCGGCGACCGCGACCATACCACGGTGATGCACGCCGTCAGCCGCGTGACCGAGCTGATCGGCACGGATGCGGCCTTCGCCGAGGATGTGGATTTGCTGCGCCGGATGCTGGAGACCTGAAAGCCAGGGCATCAGGCGGCTGAGTTTACCCCCACATCGCCCGGCGCAGCGCCTCCAGACTGTCGCGATTGGCCGCCTGAGTCACCCGCGCCGTGCCCATGAGCTGAAAACCGTGATACGCGCCCGGATATACATGCAGCTCCACCGGCACGCCCGCGCGCGTCAGCCGCCGGGCATATTCGATATCTTCCTCGACAAATAAATCCAGCGCCCCCACGGCGATATAGGCCGGCGGCAGGCCCGCGAGGTTCCCGGCCCGCGCCGCCGCCGCATAGGGTGAAACCTCCGCCCCGCCCGGTGCCCGCCCCAGCAGCGCGCCCCAGCCAAAACGGTTATCGGCCGCTGTCCACACAAACCCGCCCGTATGCGGATGCGGATCGCTCGCCGTCCCCGTCCGGTCATCGAGCATCGGATAGATGAGATGCTGGAATGCCAAAGCCGGCCCGCCCCGGTCGCGCGCCAGCAGCGCCAAAGCCGCCGCCAGGCCGCCCCCGGCACTCTCGCCCATCACCCCGATCCGGCTTGCATCGACACCAAGCACCGCGGCATGCTCCGCCACATGGGCCAGCGCCGCGAAACAATCCTCCACCGGCCCAGGATGCGGCGTTTCCGGGGCCAGCCGGTAATCCACTGAAAACACGGCACATCCCAGGGTCTGCACGGTCATCCGCGCGGCCATATCGGCGATATTCGCCTCGCCGATGACATAGCCGCCGCCATGAATATGCAAAATCGCCGGCATTTCGCTTGCCGCCACGCGCGGCCGGTGCGCGACCACGCGAACATCCGGCGCCCCGGGCGGTCCCGGCACGAACAGCACGCGGCTCTCCACATCCGGCATCTCGGCCACCGGCGCGGCGCCCCGCATCGCCTCCAGCCCGGCCCGCACCGCCGTGATGTCGGCCTGGAAAAAATCCAGCTTCGGCAGGAATGACAGCCCCGCGATCAGCTCGGGATCGATCAGATGCGCGCTGCTCATGCTCATTCCTCCATTTTTCCGGCTACCCTGGCATGGCCCTTTGCCGCCTTGCAAGCGGGGTCCCTTTTCTATCGCGGATACCCTTGCTACTCTGGGCCACGAATCGGTCAACAACCAAAAAGTCGTTTCGATGTCTGGAATTATATCATGAAGTTCAAGGCCGATCGCGCCACGCTGATGAAGTCTCTGGCCCATGTGCAGAACGTGGTCGAGAAGCGGAACACCATACCCATCCTGGCCAATGTGCTGCTCGCGGTGCGCGACGGTAAGCTGACCCTGGCGGCCACCGACCTTGAAATAGCCCTGGTCGAGGAGGTCGCGGCGGAAACGGCGCGCAACGGCGCCATCACCGTTCCGGCCAGCACCTTGTATGAAATCGTCCGCCGCCAGCCGGATAACGCGGTCATCGAGCTCGACCATCCGGGCGGCGACGCGCAGCTCGCCTTGCGGGCGGGGCGCTACTCCACAAGCCTGGTCGCCATCTCGGTGGATGAGTTCCCCAAATTGGATGCCGGCAAGCTCAGCCATAATTTCGTCGTCTCGGCGCAGGAGCTGCGCGGTCTCATCGACCGCACCAAATTCGCCATCTCCACGGAAGAGACGCGCTATTACCTCAACGGCATATTTTTCCACGCCGCCGAGGGCGATAACGGGCCGGTGCTCCGCGCCGTGGCAACCGATGGCCACCGCCTCGCCCGCGTCGAGGAGCCTTTACCCGAAGGGGCGGCCGGCATGCCGGGCATCATCATCCCGCGCAAAACCGTTACGGAATTGCGTAAGCTGCTCGACGAGGTTTCCGGCGAGGTCGAAATCGCCCTCTCGGAGACGCGCATCCAGTTTTCCATAGGCACGATGAAGCTGACCTCGAAGCTCATCGATGGCACCTTCCCCGATTATGACCGTGTGATTCCGCGCGGCAATGATAAAATCCTGCGTGTGGACAAGAAGGATTTCAACGATGCGGTCGGCCGCGTCTCTGCCATTTCGGCGGAAAAGCACCGCCCGGTGAAGCTCTCTCTGGCGAAGGACCTGCTGGTCATCTCCGCCGCCTCCGCCGAGCAGGGCTCCGCCTCCGAGGAGCTTGGCGGCGACCTGGTGGATTATCAGTCCGGTCCGCTGGAAATCGGCTTCCAGGCCCGGTATCTGTCGGATGTCACCGAGCAGGTCAAAGGCAAGGTCGAGTTCGTGTTCGCCGATGGCGCCGCCCCCACGCTGGTCCGCGACCAGGATGACAGCTCCGCGATATACGTGCTGATGCCGATGCGGGTGTAAGCCCGCCCGGCATCGCGCCCGCTCTCATTCCATGGCCTTCTCAACGGTTCCCGCCGCCAGCGGGAAACGCATCATCGCCACGCGTTCCTTGATCCGCCAGCCATCCGCCGTCCGCACCACCCAGTCATTATCATCGCCGCCGATGAACAGCCCGGTATTGGGGTTGGGGATCAGCCATTTCTGCTTCACCATCACCCGCCCGTCCACCTCATGCACATAAGGGTTAAGCGTATGATGCGCCGGCGGATGCGGCGGTTTGCCGAGGGCGAAAAACGCCTTGATGCCCTCGATCCCCTCGATCAGCGGTCCGCCGCAGCCGCGCCCGTCGAAGCGCGCATCCGTGGTGAAGACCTGCGGAAACAGGCTCTGGTCGGGATGGTCGACCGCATGCTGCAGCAAGGCTTCGAGTTGATAGATCTCGACGATATCTTTGGTTTCCACTGGCCTGGTCTCCCTATTTTGCCCTGAGGGGCGTGTTTTTCGCGCGTTACAGCAGCGTTTGCCTTGCGGCCCGCGATCATTTAAGCATGTGCTTAAATCAAATAAAACCCGGTTTCAGGAGGATATATCATGGCCATCGGCACGGAAGGGTCCAGCCCCCCGATTCATGAAGGCGGCTGTCTGTGCGGCGCTGTGCGCTATCAGGTGGTGGGGGCGCCGCTGGCGGTTGCGATCTGCCATTGCGTGAACTGCCAGCGCAACACCGGCAGCGCCTTTTCGGTCAACGCCATCTTCCCGAAAGAGGCGCTCACGACGCAAGGCGCGCCGGCCGTGTATGATGACAAAGGCGATACGGGCAACATCGTCCGCCGCGTGTTCTGCGGCAAATGCGGCACGCCGATCGAATCGCAATCTGTCTACTCCGTGCCGGGCTACGCCGTCATCAAGGCCGGCACGTTCGACCATCCGGAAAACTTCGCGCCGGATAGCGAGGTGTACTGCGCCAGTGCCCTGCCCTGGTGGCTCGCGGGCGGCAAACGCAAATGTTATCCGGGCACGAACACCGATACGGTGAGCGCCGAGGACATAGAAGCGGCCAGGGCGGCGGGTGGCAACTAACCGGCGGGCGGCGCCGCACGGGGGAAGCAGGTTGGGAGCCGGCCAGAAAATTCATTGGCCCGCGCTGTAACGCTGCGCCATCTGGTTGCATGCGCGCAGCGGGCTTGTTAGAAATATCCATGCTCAGCCGCCGCACGATCATGCCTGAATCTGCGGCCGCATGAACGCCAATGGCTTCATGCCCCATGGGTTCTGCTTTGAATGGCGTCCTGCGGTCCTCTGGCTGCACGTCATCTCGGACTTCACCATCGGAGCTTCATATTTCGGCATCAGCTTTCTGCTGTATTATTTCGTGCGCACACGGCGCGGCCTGCCATTCCAGTTGCTGTTCATGCTGTTCAGCGCCTTCATCATCCTGTGCGGCATCACCCATTTTCTAAGTGTCTGGGTGCTGTGGCGGCCGAATTATTATATCGAGGGCTACGTCAAGGCGCTCACCGCCGGTGTCTCATTCGCCACCCTCGTTACCTTGATTTTTGTGCTGCCGCGGGTCTTGCAGGCGGCGGAATCGCTGGAAGCGCTGGTCGCCACGCGGGGCCGTGAGCTGGCGGAAGCCAATGCACAGTTGCGGGCGCAGATCGCGGCGCGGGAATCGATCGAATCCACCTTGCGGCAATCGCAGAAAATGGAGGCGATCGGCCAGCTCACCGGCGGCATCGCGCATGATTTCAACAATATGCTGCAGGCCATCGGCGGCAGTGTGGAAATGGCGCAGCGCCGCGTCGCGCAGGGCCGTGTGGATGAGGCGGCCCGTTTCATCGAAGGTGCGCGCCAGACGGTGGACCGCGCCGCCGCCCTCACCAACCGGCTGCTCTCCTTCGCGCGCCGTCAGGCGATGGACCCGAGGGCCATCCATCTCGATGAGATGATTGCCGGCATGGAGGAGTTGCTGTGCCGCACGCTGCTTTCCGCCAATGCCGCCATCACGCTGGAGCTGCGCCTGGGCGATGGCGGCTGGCCGGTATTATGCGACCTCAACCAGCTCGAAAACGCGCTGCTCAACCTCACCCTCAATGCGCGTGATGCGATGCCGGGCGGCGGCACGCTTGTCATCGGCACGCGCCAGGTCACGCTGGCCACGGCCGATCTCGCGGGCGCGCAGGATGCGGAACCTGGCGATTATGTCGAGCTGATGGTCGCCGATACCGGCACGGGCATGGATGAGGCGGCGGCGCAGCGCGCCTTCGAGCCGTTTTTCACGACCAAGCCGGATGGCAAGGGCACCGGGCTCGGCCTGTCGCAGGTCTATGGCTTCGTGCGCCAGTCAAGCGGCATGATCAGGCTGGAGAGCCGGCCAGGGCAGGGCACGCGGCTCCGCCTGTATCTGCGCCGCGCCACGCAGGCTTTCCATGCGGTGGTGGCGCAAGATGAGCCGCCGGTCCTCCTTCCGGGCACGGCGCGGCTGCTGCTGGTCGAGGATGAGGCGATGGCGCGCCGGCTGGTCGCCGAATATCTGCGCGAACAAGGCCATGAGGTGCTGGAGGCGGAGGATGCGGAAGCGGCGATGGCGTTGTTCCAGGCC
>JAKBAV010000083.1:8713-9936 GCA_021826225.1 Pseudomonadota bacterium
AAGCGTTTTCAGCCGCCTGAATGCACCATGCCGATGCCCGGCACTATCAGGGTCGCTCCGCCATCATTGTGGTGATGGTGGTTGTTATAGGCGTGGTGATAATTCCGCCGCTGATAATACTGGTGGTGGTGATGCTGCATCGGGGGCGGGGCATAGGCATGGTGATGATGCTGGTTGCCATTATTGCCATAATACTGCACCCGCACGATGCCGTCCGCCTGGCCCAGCCCGGCCGCTGGCGCCGCCTGGAGCAGCGCCAGGGCGTTGGGGATCGGTTGCAGGAGCTCCGCATAGGATGCTGCCGGCATAAGCGCGGCGCCCGGATGGCTCGCCGCCTGCGCCGCACCGGCCGCAGTCATGGTGGCCAGACCGGCAATTACGCCAAACAATCCGGCTTTGCTCGTATTCATGCTTTCCTCCTGATTTTACAGGCTTCACATGGCGTGGCCGGCGCCGTTTGTTATGGCTGAGGGCGGGGCGCCCCCGTTACAAATCGTCCATATCCCGCCATCCGCTCTGCGGCGGCTTTCTTGCTCCGCATCGCCGGGCGCGCGACAAGGGTATGGTCATCGCCCCTCACTATGCCGGATTGCCGAAACCTTGCTCACCCGCCTGACCCTCACGGATTTTCGCTCCTATGCCGGCCTGCGCTTCGCCCCGCCGGCGCGGAAAGCCGTGTTCGCCGGACCTAACGGCACGGGCAAGACCAATCTGCTCGAAGCTCTGTCGCTGCTGGTGCCCGGGCGTGGGCTGCGCGGCGCCCGGTTCTCGGAGCTTGCCCGGCGCGGGCCGGAGGCTTCGGGCAGCTGGGCTGTCGCCGCGCGGTTCGAGGACGGGCTGGAAATCGGCACCGGCATGGCCGAGGCGGCACCCGACCGCCGGGAATTCCGCCTCAATGGCAGCAAGCCGCGCAGCCAGGCCGAGGTGGGCGAGATGCTCGCCGCCGTATGGCTCACGCCGCAGATGGACCGGCTGTTCACGGATACCGCTTCCGGCCGCCGCAAATTCCTCGACCGCCTGGTGCTCGCCCTGGAGCCTGGCCATGCCCGCGAGATCGCGGCGTTCGAGGCGGCCTCCGCCCAGCGCAACCGGCTGTTGGCCGAAGGCGGCGAGGCCGCCTGGCTCGCCGGGCTGGAAGATGCCATGGCGCGCCATGCGGTGGCCGCCACCGCCGCCCGCGTGGCGCTCCTGCTGCGGCTGAATGCCGCCATCGCCGCCGGTGC
>JAKBAV010000084.1 GCA_021826225.1 Pseudomonadota bacterium
TCTTCAACCTCACCCGCCAGCCGGCGCTCTCGCTGCCCATGGGGGTGAACGCCGCCGGGCTGCCGACGGCGGTGCAGGTTGCCGCCCCCCTGTACCGCGACGATGTGGTGCTGCGCGTGGCGCGGGCCCTGGAGCGCGGTCTGGGGTAGGGCCCCCTTGCTATTGAGGGGCTTCGCTTGCGCTCTGTCCATCCTGCGGCCAAACTATTGCCCGCAATACGTCCGCCTGGATAAGGCGGAGAGGGGGGTAGCGATGGCTCAGACGATAGCGGCGCCGGCGCGCGGCAGCATGGCGGGCACTGTGCTCGGGGCCATCAGCCTATGCCATTTGCTCAATGACATGCTGCAATCCCTGTTGCCGGCGGTGTATCCCATCCTGAAAGGCGGGTTTAACCTCAGCTTCAGCCAGATCGGCGCGTTGACCCTGACCTATCAGATCACCGCTTCGCTGCTGCAGCCGCTCATCGGCATGTTCACCGACCGCCGGCCGCAGCCTTTCTCGCTCCCTGTGGGCATGGGCTTCACGCTGCTGGGGCTGGTTACGCTGGCCTATGCACCTGGCTATGCCATGCTGCTGGCCGGAGCGGCGCTGCTGGGGCTGGGCTCCTCGATTTTCCATCCGGAATCCTCGCGTATCGCGCGGCTCGCCTCCGGCGGGCAGCATGGGCTGGCGCAATCGGTGTTTCAGGTCGGCGGCAATTTCGGCCAGTCGCTGGGGCCGCTGCTGGCGGCGTTTTTCGTGCTGCCGCGCGGGCGGGCGAGCATTGCCTGGTTCGGCCTCGCGGCGCTGGCGGGCATGGCTATATTGTCACTGATCGGGCGCTGGTACCTGGCCAACGGCCATGCCGCGCGCCCGGCGCGTAAAAACACCACCGGCCATGCGACATTGCCGCGCGGCCGGGTGAACGCGGCGCTGCTGGTTCTGGTGGCGCTGATTTTCTCGAAATTCTTCTATCTGGCGAGCTTTACCAGTTATTACATATTCTACCTGATGGATCGCTTCCACCTGGGCGTACAGGCAGCGCAGGTTGACCTGTTCATCTTCATGGCGGCATCGGCGGCGGGCACGGTTATCGGTGGCCCGGTCGGGGACAGGATCGGCCGCAAGCGGGTTATCTGGGGCTCCATTGCCGGGGTGGTGCCCTTTACGCTGGCGCTGCCCTATGCCGGGCTGGCGGCCACCATCGGGCTGAGCGTCATTATCGGGCTGGTGCTGTCCTCCGCCTTCTCGGCCATCGTGGTCTATGCCCAGGAGCTCATGCCGGGGCGCGTCGGCACGGTTTCCGGGCTGTTCTTTGGTCTGGCCTTTGGCATGGGCGGAATCGGTGCCGCCGTGCTGGGTGTGCTCGCGGACCATACGAGCATCGAATTCGTCTATCGCGTATGCTCGTTCTTGCCGTTGATCGGCTTTACCGCTGCATTTTTGCCGGATGTCGAGGCGATGGTGGTGACGGTTCGGGACAGATCGTAAGGCTTCGCCGGCGCATTTTATGTGCTATATCGTAACATTTTTCGGAGGGAAAATTCGATGCATTTTGTCCCGTCATATGAAACAGGTGAAGTGGCGGAATGCGCTTTGCTTCTTCCGCCCTACGGCTTGTGGGGCTTGCTCCGGCGCGCGTGTGAGGCGGAGGTTTTGATTTCGCGTTTAATCTCCTGTTTCCCGTGCCACGCGCACCCGCTCCACTCTTCGTCCGTCCATGGCCAGCACCTCGAATTTCCAGCCGCCGAACACGATGGCGTCGCCTTTGCGGGCGGGGCGGAGCAGGAGGGCCAGGATGAGGCCGCCGAGCGTGTGGTAGCTGCCCTCGCTTGGTAGGGTTGGCAGGTGCAGCCTGGCTTTTGTTTCGTCCACCGGGGTCATGCCGTCGAGCTCGTATACGCTGTCCACCGGCTCGGGCGTGTGCGCGGAGGGGCCGGAATCCTCGGCGTCGCCGACGATGGCTTCCAGTACGTCGGCGGCGGTGATGATGCCCTCGAAGCTGCCATATTCGTCCAGTACCAGCGCCAGGCCGAGCGTGTCGCTCTTCAGCCGCTCCAGCGCTTCCAGCGCCGTTACCGAATCCGGAATGGCCATGGGCTGGCGCAGACAGGCGGCCAGGGAGAAATCCTTGGCGCTCAGCGCGCGGTCCAGCAGGTCCTTGGCCTGCACAACGCCGGCCACGTTATCCACCGTGCGGTCGCACACCACGAAGCGCGAATGCGGTGCCAGGCGCAGCGCCGCGATGATATCCGCCGTGCTCGCGGTGCGGTCGATCCAGGCGATTTCGGTGCGTGGTGTCATGATGGCGCGGACCGGCTTGTCGGCGAGGCGCAGCACGCGCTCGATAATGTCGCGCTCCTCGGTTTCCAGCACGCCGGTTTCGGCACCTTCCACCAGCATGGCTTTCAGCTCCTCCTCGCTTACCGCGCGGCGGTCCTCAGCCGCGGGGCCGAAGGCGCGCAGTACCAGCCTGGTGCAGGCGCCCAGCAGCCACACCGCCGGTGCCGCCACGCGCGCCAGCAGGCTGAGCGGGCCGGCCACCGCGGTTGCCAAGCGCTCAGGATGGCGCAGGGCAAGCTGCTTGGGTACCAGCTCGCCGAATACCAGAGTGAGGAAGGTGATGACCAGCACGGTGAACCCCACCGCCAGCGGCCCGGCATAATGGCCGAGATAGGGGAGGGCGCGCAGCGGCGCTTCCAGCTCCGCCGCGAGCTGATCGCCGCCATACGCGCCGGTTAAAATGCCGATCAGCGTGATGCCGAATTGTGAGGCGGGCAGAAAGCTCTGCGGGTCGTCGGCCAGCGCCCGCGCCCGGGCGGCGCCGCGCACATGCTGGCGCTCCATGAGGGTGAGCATGGCCCGCCGGGCGGAAACCAGAGCAAGCTCCGAGAGCGCGAAGGCGCCGTTGAGGAGGATGAGGATGGCCAGGATGAGCAGTTGCAGGGCGATGGGCATGCGGCACTTGTAGCGAAAATTTTATCCGGGCGCAGCAGCGTGAAAAGCGGTTCAGAAACCTCTTTGCCTTAGTTGAGACACAATCACGCCCAGCCCATGCCGCACTGCACAGCCAAGCTTCGTTACATCGGGGCTTGTCCCGCAGGTTTTTGGATCATCGCCATGACGTACCATTCGCCCATACAGCGTGAGACCGCGCAAGCTTCCACCCGCAAGCCGCGCGCCGCGGGTTCCAAAGGGGGCTGGCGCAGTGCGTCCTCCTGGGCGGCGGCGCTCGGGGTGGGGGTGGTGGCGCTGGGGCTATGGGCGGGGTTCAACCGCCCGGCGGTGAACATCCCGCCCTATCGCGGCGAAATCGGCGGCTTCGCCTTCTCGCCGTTCCACAAAGGCGAGAGCCCGCAAACAGGTGACTATCCGAGCCTCGCGCAGATCAAGTCGGACCTTACCCTCGCGGCGCGGTATACCCACAACATCCGTACCTACACGGTTGAGGGCGATCTCGGGCAGATCCCGGCTCTGGCCGCGGGCATGAACCTCAACGTCACCCTGGGCGGCTGGCTGGACCGCCACCCGGATGCCAATGCCGCGGAGCTGGCCAAGCTCGTGCAGGTGGCCAATGCCAACCCGGATGTGAAGCAGGTCATGGTCGGCAATGAGACCATCCTGCGCGGGGACCTGACGGTGCCTGAGCTGGTCGCCGACATCAACCAGGTGAAGCGTGAGACGCATGTGCCGGTCTCCACCGCCGAGCCCTGGCATGTCTGGCTGAAATACCCGCAACTGGCGGAGAATGTCGACTTCATCACCGTGCATCTGCTGCCCTACTGGGAAGGCGTGCCGGAAAACATCGCGGTGCAGGATGCGATGAACCGGCTGAACGAGGTGCATGACCGCTTCCCCAACAAGCGCATCGTGATCGGTGAAATCGGCTGGCCGTCGGATGGCATCGATATCGGTGCCGCCCGTGCCAGCACCATCAATCAGGCGCGGTTCATGCGCGACTTCTTCAATCTGGCGCAGAAGGACCATATCGATTATTTCGTGATGGAAGCCTTCGACCAGCCCTGGAAGACGAGCTTCGAGGGGCGTGCCGCCGGCTACTGGGGCATGTTCACCTTGGCGCGTCACGCCAAATGGTCGCTCACCGGCCCGGTTTCCAACAACCCGCAATGGCTGCGCTATGCGCTTGGCGGCGGCTTCGCGGCACTCGCCATCACCATGCTGCTGCTCGCCCGCCGCCCGGATATCCGCCTGCCCGGCAAGCTCGCCTTCGCCGCCCTGGTGGAAAGCTTCATCACCATCCTCGCCCTGCTCTTCATGAATATGGGCGAGACGTATCTTTCCACCAGCGCCGCCGCCGTATGGGGTGCGCTCGCCGCCGGACAGGGGCTGCTGCTCTTCCTGCTGGTGGCGGACAGCTTCGACCTGGTCGAGACCGTGTTCGGCCGGGTGAGCAAGCGCCATTTCGAGCCTATCCCGGCGCCCGCCGGCACGCGTCTGCCCAAGGTTTCTCTGCACCTGCCCATCTGCAACGAGCCGCCGCATATGGTGAAGCAGACGCTCGATGCGCTGGCCAATCTCGACTATGACCGCTTCGAGGTCCTGGTTATCGACAACAACACCACCGATCCGCGCGTCTGGGAGCCGGTGGCCGAGCATTGCGCCAGGCTGGGGCCCAAATTCCGCTTCTTCACATTGGGCAAGTATAAAGGCTACAAGGCCGGCGCGCTCAACTTCGCCCTGCGCGAAACCGCCCCGGATGCCGAGATCATCGGTGTTATCGACTCGGATTACCTGGTTGATCCCGACTGGCTGCGCTGCATGGCGCCGGCCTTTGAAAACCCGGCCGTCGGCTTCACCCAGTCGCCGCAGGATTACCGCGACAATGACGGCGGCGTGTTCAAGCGCATGATGTTCTGGGAATATGCCGGCTTCTTCCATGCCGGCATGGTCACCCGCAACGAGCGCAACGCCATCATCCAGCACGGCACCATGACCCTGGTGCGTAAGCAGGCGCTCATCAACGAAAACGGCTGGGCGGAATGGTGCATCACCGAGGACAGCCAGCTCGGCCTGCGCCTGTTCCGCGCCGGGTATGAGGCGGTGTATTCCAAGAAGAGCTTCGGCAAGGGCGTGATGCCGGATGATTATAACGCCTTCCGCAAGCAGCGTTTCCGCTGGGCCTATGGCGCCATGCGCATCGTCCGCGCCAATGCCGCCGCCTTGTTCAACCCGTTCAACAAGGAGCTTACCCAGGGCCAGCGCTGGCACTTCATCACCGGCTGGGCCCCCTGGTTCGGCGATGCGCTGGGGATCGTGTTTCTGGCGCTGGGCCTCGCCTGGTCGGCCGGGCTGATCTTCGACCCCGTGCGCTTCGAATTTCCGATCGCCTTGTTCATGCTGCCCTCGATCGGCCTGTTCTTCTTTAAAATCGTGCAGATCCTCGCCCTCTATAAAAACCGTGTGCCCTGTGGCTTCATGGACCGGCTGGGTGCGGCGGCGGCGGGGCTTGCCCTCTCCCACGCCATTGGCAAGGCCGTGTGGAAAGGCCTGTTCACCAACCGGCTGCCCTTCCTGCGCACGCCCAAGATGGAAAACGCCCCGGCTCTGGTGCAGGGGCTGGTGATGGCCCGTGAGGAGCTTGTTATCCTGGCACTTACATGGGCCGCGGCGCTGGGTGTCGGCTTCGGCCACCATTGGGCGACGCTGGAGACCAGGCTCTGGGTCGGGGTACTGTTTACCCAGTCAATGCCATACCTCGCCTCGGTGAGCGTCTCCATCCTTGCCGCGATGCCGGCCAAACTGGCCAAGCCGGTCGCCGTGCCGGTACGCCAGACGGTCAAATTCGGCGCCTTCCACCCGGCGGCTGGGGATTAAGCCAGGGCCCGGCCCGAAGCAGAAAAAGGCCAGGGGCAGAGTGCTCCTGGCCTTTTTGTTTCGGGTCCTTTTTTGTTACGGGTCCTTTTTTGCATCTGGCTTTGTCGTTTCGGGCGGCGCGGAGCAGGGCTGCGATTTGGGACTTGCGTTTTGCGGTGCAGCACGTGCATAAGGCCGCACCATCCGCGAATGCGCGACCGGGTTTTTATCCGGCCTTGGCGGGTGGGTTGTCTATCGGGGCGGGGACGCCCCTTACGGGCATTTTTGCACCGTCCTTTTCCAATATCGCGCGTGGAAGCCGGACAATATCGCTGCAAACAAGAGTTTGCGGCGCCGGAGACGTATTTTATGACTGAAACGATTACCAAAACGACGACTGAGACAAAAGCCGAAGTGACCTTTGCTTCGCTGGGCTTTGCCAATTCCATCCTGCACGCGCTGAACGCGGCGGGCTTCACCAAACCCACCCCCATTCAGGAAGGCGCCATTCCCGCCGGGTTGGCCGGGCGTGACGTGCTGGGCATCGCCCAGACCGGCACCGGCAAGACCGCCGCCTTCGCCTTGCCCATCCTGCAGCAGATGGCCGCCAACAAGCTGCATAACCGCCGCTTCGCCACCCGCGCGCTGATTCTGGCGCCGACTCGCGAGCTGGCCGCGCAGATCGAGGCGGATTTCAAGAAATTCGGCGCCGGGCTCGGCCTGAATACCGTGCTTATCGTGGGCGGCGTCGGCCGTACCGGCCAGGTCAACCGCATGTCGCGCGGGGCGGACATCGTCGTCGGCACGCCGGGGCGCATCTGCGACCTGATGAATACCCGCAACCTGCTGATCGACCAGTGCCAGTTTTTTGTGCTGGACGAGGCCGACCGCATGCTTGATCTTGGCTTCATGCCCGATATCCGCAAGGTGGTGGCGGCTTTGCCGGCGCGCCGCCAGTCGGCCATGTTCTCGGCCACCATGCCGACCGAAATCTCCGGCCTGGCTGAAGGACTGTTGCGCGATCCGGTGCGCGTGGCGATCGCCTCGGTCTCCTCGACACCTTCGAAAATTGCCCAGCATGTGCATTTCGTCGATGCCGGCGGCAAGCGCAGCCTGCTTGCCAGCCTGCTGAAGGACCCGAGCTTTACCCGCGCCATCGTGTTCACACGCACCAAGCGCGGTGCTGACAAGGTGGCCCTGCAGTTGAGCCAGGAGAAGATCTCCGCCGCGCCGATGCATGGGAATCTGGGCCAGAATGCCCGGCAGCGGGCGCTGGATGCGTTCAAATCCGGCGAGGTCCGGGTGCTTGTGGCAACCGATCTCGCGGCGCGCGGCATCGATGTGACCGGGGTGTCGCATGTGGTGAATTACGAGCTGCCCAACGAGCCGGAGAGCTATGTCCACCGTATCGGGCGGACCGCGCGTAATGGTGCCGAGGGCATTGCCGTGGCGTTCTGCGATGCGACGGAGCTGGCTTACCTCAACCAGATTGAGAAGCTGACCGGGATAAAGATGCATGTGGCGGGCGGTACCCGCCCGGCGCATGCACAGGGACAAAAACCGGCCCGCCACCCCGACCTCGTGGTGCGCAAGGTGAAGCCGCGCCGTCCGCAATATGCGGGCGCGGCGCGGTCCCGCGCGGCCTGACACAGCAAACCCCGGCACGGTGACGTGCCGGGGTTTTTTTCGGCCATGACTTGCCGTGATGGTTTTGCGTGGGGATCAATAAAAAACCCGCTGCATGGCTTTCACCATGCAGCGGGTTTTTTGGATCAGCCCGTTTGAGCGGAGCTGGTTTGTTCAGAAAGAGGCGTTGGCGGCCATTTCCTGGGCTTCGAACAATGAGGGCGGGAAGGACATCTCGAATTTTTCGTTGTTGATGTCACCATAACCGCAGACCCCGTTGATGACCCAGTCGCCGGTCTGCAACTGGAAGGTCATGGTCTGGGCCTCGACCGTACCCGGAACGGAGGGGATACAGAAATTGGTGTTCATGTAGCCCTTCCACATGTCGTCATTACCATCATAGCCCTCACCGAGCATGATAAGGCCGGTATCTTCGTCGGAATAGAAGGTCCGGCGGCTGTTCACGTTATGAATGCCGGGATGCAGCTTGGCCTCGAACACCCAGACGCGATGTTTTTCCCAGCGCATGTATTCGGGTTTGATGAAATGCGGCCCTGCCATTTCCTGCATGGTCGAGAAGACCTGCTTGTTGCAGTTATACGGGATCAGCATTTCTCTTTTGCCGACCACGGACCAGTCATATTGCGACGGGTTGCCGTAGAAGCCGGAGCTTTCATCGAGGCTGGAGATGCCGTTGGAGGACGGATTCGGATCGTCATAGGCCTGGTCAGGCGCCTTACGCACGCGGCCCTGGCCGTTCAGCAGCGTCCATACGATGTCGGGATTCAGGGTAACGTTGCTGCTATGCCAGACGAGCACCTCCTGGCCGACAACCGAGCCTGGCGCCTTGTAGGAATAGAACCCCTTGCTGAAATAGCCGTCAAAGGTTTCGAGCGAGCCATTCGGGTCGTAATACGGGTAGATCGAAGAGGCGGCGGTGGCCGCCACGAGGATCAGCTGGCCATTGATCACGACGCAACCGGGGGCGAAGCTGGAGTAATCCGAATAATCGAACCAGGCGGTGAGATGGTTCCAGATGAGCTGCGCGCCGCCGATCAACGGGTCCGAGGTATCGATGATCGGGAAGGGCTTGCCGCCATAGGCACCGGTGAAACCGAGCCGGCCGCCACGCGGGTCGAGCTTGGCATTGACCGCGTTTTTCGCCGTGTTGTCGTAGACATATTGCGGCGCGGCGGACGTGCGGTGGGTTTTGTACACCGGCACGGACATGCCGAACTTGGTGATCTGATACTGCGTCGCAGGGGTCAGAAGTTCGGCATATTGTGCCATGTTGCTGGCATCGATGGTGTAGAGCGGCTGTTCATCCTCGAACAGATGCACCTTCACATCCTGGTTTGCCGGCAGCGGCGGTGAGACCAGCCCGCCGGTCCAGGCGGGGATGGAACCATCGGCATTGCCGGCACGCTCGGCGCCCATGGGCGTGAGCGTGGTGGTCAGCAGCGTCGCATCGGGCGCGGCAGACTGCGCCTGAGCGGGGCGGACCACCGTGGCGGTGGCAAGGCTCGTGCCCGCGAGGAGGCCAAAGTCGCGTCGTTTCATTGTTTGTTTCCTTGACTGATGCGGCTTAGAATGTGTGGTTCAGGTTCAGCGAGATATACCCGCGATCCGGCGAGCCCGCGGTCTCGGGGATCAGCGGATTGGACGAGGCCTTGCCGAAATACCCGACATAGTTGAGCGACGCATTCCACGATTCGCGGTAGATGGCGCTGACACCGAACGAATAGCCGCCCGTGCCATGGTTCATGGTGGACTGCACCCGAGAGTTGCCCGCCACGACATAGTTCAGCGAGACCGGGAATTGCAGTTCGAGATTCGGCAGAACCTCGAAGAAGGCCGGGATGGCCATCACGTTGATCGACATCGCATCATTGCTGCGGCCCGGCTGCAGCGCCGCCTTGTTCGCTGTTACGCGCAGCAGCTTGTCGTACTCTACTTCGCCCAGCAGCGTGATGCCGCCCGGATCGTATTTCAGCGCCGGCGAGCCATAGATGGCGTTGGCCAGCATCGTCATCGTGTTGCCGACCGGATAGGCCGGGTTGGAGTTGGCGTTGCCGGTGTTGAACCCGTTGAACGGGGTTCCGCTCGGCCCAGGCGAGGCCAGCGGATTATGCGTGCGCA
>JAKBAV010000085.1 GCA_021826225.1 Pseudomonadota bacterium
AGCATAATACCGCGCAGAACATGGGCGGCGGCATCGCCTATGATGGCGGCCGGATCTATGCCAGCACCGGCTATGGCGAGGTCCTGGCGATGGATGCGGGCAACGGGCATATTCTCTGGCGCCAGCCGACGACGCTGCCCACGCGCACCGCGCCGATGGTGGCGGATGGGCTCGTGGCCGTGGTTATCCTCGGCGATGTGATGCTGACCTTCGATGCCGCTTCCGGCACGCCTGGCTGGCAGTTCTCGGGCAATGCCGGACAGCCGAGCGGGGCTGCCGTGGGCATTACCGGGGCGCCCGCCTATGCCGATGGCATCATCGTCGCCGGATTCTCGACCGGCATGCTGGCCGCCGTGGATGCCAAATCCGGCACGCCGCTCTGGGAGCAGAGCCTGGCCGCCGGCTATGGGCAGGCGAGCGCGCTGGATTTCTCGGATATCGTGGCGGCGCCGGTCATCGATAACGGCGTGGTCTATGCCATCAACCTCGGCGACACCTTCATGGCGGTCGACCTGCATTCGGGCGTGAAAGTGTGGACGCATGGCGTCTCCGGCACGCAGGCGCCGGCGGCGGCGGGCGGCTTTCTGTTCCTGCTCGACAATACGCAGATGCTTTATGCGATTCACGAGGATGACGGGCTGGTGAGCTGGAGCGTGCAGCTGCCGGCCTTTGCCTCTCCTAAGCATAAGGACGGGCCGATTCTATGGACGGGGCCGGTTCTGGTGAACGGGCAGCTCGTGCTGGCGAGTGACCATGGCCATATGGTGCTGGTGGATGCGGTGGCGGGCAAGATCACCAATACCGTGAAACTTGGCGCGCCGGCGGATATGCCACCCATCGCCGCCGCCGGTATGCTGCTGCAACTGACGCGTGATGCCACATTGACTGCGTATGGCTGATGCACCCGTATGTGGTCATCGCCGGGCGGCCGAATGTCGGCAAGTCGACGCTTTTCAACCGGCTGGTGGGCGCGCGGCTGGCGCTGGTCGCCGATACGCCGGGGGTGACGCGCGACCGTAAGGAAGCCGAATGCGTGCTGGCCGGCACCAAGGTGATGCTGGTGGATACGGCCGGGCTGGAAGAGGCGGCACCCGACACGCTGCCGGGGCGCATGCGGGCCTCGACCTCGCTGGCGGTGGACCAGGCGGATCTCGTGCTGTTCGTGTTCGATGCGCGGGCCGGGCTGCTGCCCGAGGATATGCATTTTGCCGCCTGGCTGCGCCGCACCGGCAGGCCGGTGCTGGTGGTGGCCAACAAGGCCGAGGGGCGCGGCGGGGCGGCCGCCACCATGGAGGCCTATGAGCTGGGGATGGGCGAGCCGATCGGTGTTTCGGCTGAGCATAACGAGGGTATTTACGGGCTGATGTCCGAGATTGCGGAGCGGCTGCCAAAGCCCGATATGCCGGCGGATGGCGAGGAGGCGAACCTGCCGCTGCATCTGGCCATTGTCGGGCGGCCGAATGCGGGCAAGTCGACTCTGCTGAATTACCTGCTGGGCGAGCAGCGCATGATTACCGGGCCCGAACCCGGCCTCACCCGCGATGCGGTGGCGGTGGATTTTACCGGGCCGGACGATAAATTATACCGGCTGGTGGATACGGCGGGGCTGCGCAAGCGGGCCAAGGTGGATGAGGGGCTGGAGCGGATGTCTACTTCCTCTTCCATTGAAGCCCTGAAGCGGGCGGAAATGGCGGTGCTGGCGGTGGATGCGCTGAATGGCATCCAGGAGCAGGACCTGCATATTGCCCGGCTGATCGAGCGCGAGGGGCGCGGCTGCGTGATCGCGCTGACGAAATGGGATGCGGTCGAGGACCGGCCGAAAGCCATGAAGCAGGCGCTGGACCGGCTTTCGATCTCGCTGTCGCAGAGCAAGGGGATTACGCTCGTGCCGCTTTCGGCCGAGACCGGCGAGGGGATTGCAAAACTGTTTCCCGCGATTCGCGCGACCTATGAGAAATGGAACATGCGCGTGCCGACCAGCGCGCTCAACCGCTGGTTCGAGAACGCGCTGGAGCGGTTTCCGCCGCCGATGGTGGAAGGGCGGCGCCTGAAATTGCGCTATATCACGCAGATCAAGGCACGGCCGCCGACCTTCGCGCTGTTCGGCACGCGTGCGGAGCAGGTGCCGGAGACGTATCAGCGTTACCTCGTGAACTCGTTCCGCGAGGTGTTCGACATGCCCGGCGTGCCGATCCGGATTTATCTGCGCGGCACGGAAAACCCCTACGCCGACCAGAAATAGCCCGTGCCCGGGGATGCCCGGTGCCGGCCTACACGAAACATTCATGGAAGCGGCGCTGGCGCCCGGGGATGGCCGTGGTCTAGGAAGCCGGTATGCGGCACATGCTGATGATGCTCGTCCTGGCCTCCCCCCTGCCCGCCTCGGCGGCGGTGCTGGACTGCGCCGGCAGCGTGGCGCCAGAGCTGGCTTACCCGGATGGCGGCGGCACCTGGCGGGGCAAGGAAATCACGCTGTGCCGGGATGTGGCCAAAGCGCTGGGCGAGGCGATGCGCTTCACGCCGCTCTGGCAGGATGGGCTCGGGCAGGATGGCCAGCTACAGGATGGCGATGTGCCGGCGCGGGCTGACCTGCTGTTCGCGCCCGCAGCTGATATCCCGCCGGGTTTCGTGGTGGGGCCGGTGATCTATGATGATGCCCAGATGCTCATGGTGCCGGCCGGATCGCCTGTGAGACACGCGGCGGATCTGGCCGGGGCGGAGATTTGCGTCCAGCCGGGCACGCCGGAAGAATTCGCGTTGCGGGCCTATTTCACGGCGCATCATATCCCGCTGCATGAATTCGCGTTTCAGGAGCCCGATGAGATGCATGATGCCTATGTCGCCGGACGCTGCGATGCGATCACGGCGCGGCGCTCGCTGCTGATCGGCCTGCGCGGGAATGAGACGGGGGCGCGGGCCGCCGATGTGATCCTGCCCGATGTGCTGGCCAGCCACCCCGTAAATGTGGCGAGCCGCCCGGCACTGGCCGGGCTGGTGCGGAAAACCCTTGGAGACGAGCCATGAAACTTAAAGACCTGCTATGCGTGATGACGGCGCTGACAATGCTGCAACCGCCTATGGCTCTGGCTGCCGAGGTGACGCCGCAGCCCGGCGGCCCCGCCATTATGCGCGCTGAAATGGTGCCGCATGAGCCGCCGTTGAGCCAGGCGCAGGAGATTGCGCTGCTGCGGAAACATGTGAAATACGTATTCGTGCTGTTCCAGGAAAACCGCTCATTCGATTCCTATTTCGGTACATTTCCCGGTGCCAACGGATATTTTTCGCAACCCGCCAGCGCGACGCCGGGCTTTTCCCAGCCGATCGAGAATATCGATGGCAGCATGACCACGATCTCGCCCTTCCGCATCGGGCCTGCGCAATTCGCCGCCGATACCGATGATGTCGACCATGCGCATGTCAACATGGCGGAAAAAATGGATGTGGTGAACGGCGTGGCGCGGATGGACCGCTACGCGCTGCTTGAGGAGCAGCATTATATGCGGCCCGGCGCCGCCACGCCTTCGCTGATGGCGAAACAATTCGGCGAGCTGACCATGGCCTATGAGGATTGCGACACGATCCCGTATCTGTGGAACTTCGCCGGCCGCTTCACGCTGTTCGATAATTTTTTCCAGAGCACGATCGGGCCTTCGGCGCCGAATGCGATTGCCATGATCGCGGGGCAGACGGGGGAGACGCAATGGGTGAAGCACCCGGATGAGGCGGAGGGAAGCAAGGGATTGCCGAAGGGCGTTGGCGAGCCGGTGGTGGCCGATGCCGACCCGCTCTGGGGCTCCGGGCTGAACGGCGATACCAGCCTGTTGCCGCAGAATCCGCATGATTCGGCGAAGCACCCGGTTGTGCCGGCATTGAACCAGACCTATGCCAGCCTGCCGCTCACCATGAATGGTAAGCAGATTAACGCGGTGACGGCGCAGGACAAGGCGCCGGCCACCGACCTCGCGGATGTGCGGCAGGATATTCCGGCCATAGCGGCAAGCCGGGCCGAGGCGTTGCCCTGGGGCTGGTATGAGGAGGGCTATGACCACGAGCCTTCGGACAAGGGCGCGGCGGCGACGCATGACGGCTATATCGGGCACCATAACGGGCCGCAATATTTCGGCTATGTCGCCAATAACCCGGCGGAGACCGCGCATCTGCACGGGCTTGGTGATTTTTTCAGCGATATCAGGGCTGACAGGCTGGCGGCGCAGGGCGGAGTTTATTACGTGCGCGGCGGGTTCGAGAATATCGCCGGGCTGAAACCGGCGGATCCAGACCCGCGCGTGCGGCATAATTTCCAGGGCGATGACGACCATCCCGGCTATTCCGATGCCGCGATATCCGAGGCGCTGCTGGCCCGCGAGGTGAATGCCATCGCGCGAAGCCCCTATTGGGCGCAATCGGTGATCATCATCACCTATGATGAATCGGCGGGCGATTACGACCATGTGCCGCCGCAATTCACCGAATTCGACCCGCAGGGCCTGCCGCTTTCACGCGGGCCGCGCATCCCGCTGATTGTTATTTCGCCCTATGCCCGCGCCCATATGGTGAGCCATGAAAGCGGCGACCATGCCAGCGTGATCAAGCTGATCGAGTTGCTGTTCAACCTGCCGGCAATGGCGGACCTGCCCGATGAGGCGCAGGCACGGGTGGCGGGATTCACACTGTTCAAGCAGCATTATCTCGGGCCGGGGGATGACGGCGTGCCGGGGATCGGGAACCTGCTCTCCGCCTTCGATCCGGCGCGGCTGACAGGCAAGGCAGCCCCCCTGCCCGCTGCCTATGCCATGACCGCGAATGCCGATGCGATACCGCCCGATGACAACCAGGGGTGCAAGGCGATCGGCATCGTGCCGGTGGATGCCGCGCTGGGGATCAAAACCGTGATCCCGGCGGATTTCAACCCGCGGCCGGAGACGGACCCGAGCCCGGCGCCGTAATCCGGCTCAGCCCGCGCCTTTCAAAACCTCAAGCTCCAGCCAGCGTTCCTCGGCGGCTTCGATTTTGCCGTGGAGCGCTGCCAGGGTGGCGCTGGCGGTGCTGAATTTTTTCGGATCGTTCTCGTACAGGCCGGACGCCGCCAGAATGGCTTCGTATTTCTGCAGCTCGGCATGCAGGCGCTCGATCTCGCCGGTCAGGGTTTTGAGCTCATGCTGTTCCTTGAACGACATTTTCCGTAGTTGCGGTGCCGGCGCGGCGGGAGTGGAAGCCGCTTTGGCGGCGGCTTTTTTCCCGGCTTTTTCGGCCGCCACGGCTTCGCCGCGCTGGGCCAGCATGTCGGTATAGCCGCCGGCATATTCCACCCATTTGCCATTGCCCTCGGAGGCCAAAGTGGAGCTGGCGACACGGTCGAGGAAGTCACGGTCGTGGCTGACGACGATGACCGTGCCGGGATAGTCGGTCAGCATCTCCTGCAGCAGGTCCAGGGTTTCGAGGTCGAGATCGTTGGTCGGCTCGTCCAGCACCAGCAGGTTGGAGGGTTTGGCCAGGGCCACGGCCAGCAGCAGGCGGCCGCGCTCGCCGCCTGAGAGCGTGCCGACGGGGGTGCGCGCCTGCTCGGGCTTGAAGAGAAAATCCTTCATATAGCCGATGACATGGCGGGACTGCTCGCCGACCACGACCTGGTCGCTTTTGCCCCCGGTCAGCGTGTCGGCCAAAGTGGTGGTCGGGGTGAGGCTGGCGCGGCTCTGGTCGAGTGTTACCACCTCCAGCGCGGTGCCGAGTTTTTTGCGGCCGGAATCGGGCTCGATCTGGCCCAGCAGCATTTTCAATAATGTCGATTTGCCGGCGCCGTTGGGGCCGATGATGCCGAGCCGGTCGCCGCGCAGGACGCGCAAAGTGAGCTTGTCGACGATCTGACGCTCGCCGAAGCTTTTGCTGATATCCTCGAAATCCGCAACGATTTTACCGGAGGTGGCGGAATCCAGCGCCGCCATTTTGGCGATGCCGAGTTTGTGGGTGTAATCGCGTTTTTCCGCGCGCAAGCTATGCAGCCCGGCGAGGCGTTTGACGTTGCGCTTGCGCCGCGCTGTGACGCCATAGCGCAGCCAGTCTTCCTCACGCGCGATCTTGCGGCCGAGCTTGTGGAAATCCTGTTCTTCCTGCTCCAGGACCTCATCACGCCAGGTTTCAAAATGGGCGAAGCTCTTATCCAGGCGCTTGGTCGTGCCGCGATCGAGCCAGACCATCGAGCGCGAGAGGTTTTCCAGGAAGCGGCGGTCATGCGAGATCAGCACCATGCCGGAGGAGAGCGATTTCAGCTCGGATTCCAGCCATTCAATCGCCGGGAGGTCGAGATGGTTGGTTGGCTCGTCGAGCAGCAGCAGATCCGGGCTCGGGGCCAGGGTGCGGGCGAGTGCGGCGCGGCGCGCCTCGCCGCCTGAGAGGTTGGCGGGTTTTTCATCGCCGGTGAGGCCGAGTTCACCCAGGAGATAGCGCACGCGGTATTCATCGTCATTGGGGCCGAGCCCGGCCGCGACATAGGCATGGACATCGGCATAGGCCGAGAGATCCGGCTCCTGCGGCAGATAGCGCATGGTGGCGCCGGGCTGGAAGAAGCGCGCGCCGCCATCGAAGGCGATTTCGCCCGAGGCTATTTTGAGCAGGGTGGATTTACCCGAGCCGTTGCGCCCGACCAGGCAGATGCGCTCACCCGCCCCCACCGAGAGGGCCGCGCCCGAAAGCAGGGGCACGGAGCCGAGGGTGACGGAAATATTGTCGAGGAGCAGCAGAGGGGGGGAAGCCATGCCGGGTGTTTGGCGCTTTGCGGCGCCCGCTTCAACCCCGGCGCGGCATTATGCGGTGCTAATCGCCGGGGATGGGAACCGGCCGGGCCGGACCCTTCGCGGCATAGGCATCGGGCGGGATGGGCGCGGGCTGCAGGAGCGGCGGCGCGGGCGTGGGCGTGGCCACTGAAGCGGGCACTGAGGCGGGCGATGTGGCAGGCGCTGGGGCGGGAGGTGGGGCGGGAACGGCTACCGCCATGGCCTGGGCATCCTCGCGCTTCTGCAGGCGCCGCCCGGCGGCGAAACCGGACCAGTAGGACTGGGTTTCCGCATTACGGATAACCGCCGCGGCGGGCGCTGGCGGGCTCTGGGGCGCGGCGGCCGGCTGCCATGTGGCAGCGGTGCAACCAGGCAACAAAGCCAAAACGGCGCAGTGAAGCATAAGACGGCGTTGCGGAATCATTACCCGCTTCATAACCTAATCCACCGGCGGCGTCACGGGTTGATGCAGGTGGCGGGGCTTTTCCGGCGTGCGGTTTGCGCGCAGCATGGCCGGGTGAAGCGGCTTCTCATCATCTGGCATAGTTTTACCGGCGGCACGGCGCGGATGGCGGAGGAAGCCGCGCAGGGCGCCGCGGGCGAAACCGGGACCGCCACCGTGCTGTTGCGCGCCGCCATGGCCGGGCCGGAGGATGTTCTCGCCGCCGATGGCTATATTTTCGCGGGGCCGGAGAATCTGGCCGCCATGGCCGGGGTGCAGAAGGATTTTTTCGACCGCTGCTATTATCCTCTGCTCGGGCGCATCGAGGGCCGGCCCTATGCCTGCATGGTATGCGCCGGGACCGATGGCGAGAATGCCGCCCGGCAGGTTGCCCGCATTGCCACTGGCTGGCGCCTGCGCGCGGTGGCGCCGCCGCTCATCATCCGCACCGGGGCGCAGACGCCCGAGGCGATTCTGGCGCCCAAGACGATTGGCCTGGCGGATTTGCGGCTTTGCGCCGAGCTCGGGCTGAGCCTGGCCGCAGGGCTCGCCTTGGGCATATTTTAGCTATTTGTTCTGGCGGACCTTGAGATTATCGAGCGCATAGTCAATTGATGTATTATCGAAACGTGGGGGCTGGTTCATGAAGCGGGCGATGGCCATGACCTGGTCGATGATGAAGCGGGGATGATAGGCGGCAAGCTCCAGGCCGCGCTCCTGGGTGACCTTGTGCAGGATGGTCTCGAAAACCGCGTCGTTGAATTCCAGGCCGAATTGTAGCGCGAGTTTTTCAAAAATCGCCCGGTAGCCCGCCGGGTCGGGTCCGCCGACCTCGATTTTATAGGGCAGCCGGCGCAGGAAGGCCGGGTCCATCAGATCCTCGGGGTTGAGATTGGTGGAAAACACCACCAGCGCCTCGAACGGGATGGAGAAGCTCTTGCCGGTATGTAGTTTGAGATAATCGAGCCGGCTTTCCATCGGCACGATCCAGCGATTGAGGAGATTGGCCGGGCTGACGATCTGGCGCCCGAAATCATCGATGACGAAGCAGCCGCCCAGGGCCTTCAGATGCAGCGGGGCCTCGTAGAAGCCGGCGGTCTGGTCGTAGCTCAGATCGAGCATTTCCAGCGTCAGCTCGCCGCCGGTGACGACGAAGGGGCGGCGGATGGCGACCCAGCGCGCATCCGTTTCCTCGCGCCGCAATCCGCCGAATTCGCTCAGCCGGCGGCCATGCTCGGAGCGTTCCGCGATGTGCAGGCTGGGGTCGAACACGCGCATGATCAGGCCTTCGATCATCACCGCATAGGGCATGTAGATGATGGCGTTGAACACATTGGCGAAGCTCAGGGCGACGGTGGTTTTGCCGTTGCCGGGCGGGCCGTACAGCAGCAGAGCGCGGCCGGAATTGAGCGCGGGGCCGATTTTGCGGATGAATTCGTCGGAAATATCGTAGCCGGCCAGCGCCTCGCGGATATTGCTGGAGCTGACCTGGTCGCTATTGATTTTTTGCATCTGCACCCTGGCGCAGAAGGCTTCGAGCGAGACCGGGGCCGGGCCGGTATATTGCGAGGCTTTCAGCGCATCCTGGGCCCAGCGCCGGCCCTGTTCGCTCAGATTATAGCGGATGCTCGTGCCCGAGGAGCCGGCGGCGACGAGAAGCTCGCGGTTGACGGCCATCTGCACCAGATCGGTCACCAGATGCGGCGGCAGTTTCATGGCATCGATGAACTGTACGACGGTTTCAATACGGGCCGTGTACACATGTTTGAGGAACAGGTTCAGCAATTCCAGCGCGTTGATGCCGGTTGCGTGAATATCCTCCGGTTCGGCGGGGATGCTGGCGAGGAAGCGTTGCAGCACTTCCGGCGCCAGCGCGCCCATGGCGACGAGATTATCCCCAAGCTTGCCGCCCTGGTTGTGCTGGCGGGCCAGGGCCTCATCGAGTTGGGCCTGGGTTACGGTTTTCGTCAGGACGAGCAATTCACCAAGATGCACTTCAATCGCCCCTCTTCGGCCACGCCGGCCCTGTTGGTTGGCATACAACCCCGGAGCGCATGAAACAATATGCTACAGTAGCTGATTGCGGGGGCTAATTGCGGGGGGCTGCGATGCTGCGCGGCAAACCCCTCAACGGGCTTCTGAGATAGCTTCTAAGCCTTTGAAAAGAAATGGTGGGTGCTGTAGGGATCGAACCTACGACAAGCTGATTAAGAGTCAGCCGCTCTACCAACTGAGCTAAGCACCCATCGCGCG